>NZ_PKGG01000051.1:0-29294 GCF_046480465.1 Arthrospira sp. PCC 8006 | reverse complement strand
GAAGCAAAACCAAAAGTTAATAGCAGAGGTCAACTCAAGAGACAATGAATTGATGAAGTTGATTTACAAAATACTTAGCAATGAACAGCCAGGGACAAGAGGTAAACGCGATCGCACAATCAAGCCAAAGCCACAAGAATCCGTTAGGACTTGGGAGTAGAGTTGTCTGTGGCCCTAACGAATAACGGGTTGTCAAGTAGCCATTACTCATGGCCATAATCATCATACAGAAAAACTAAAGCGATCGCCACCCAAGTCACTTAACTCGTATAAACGCTTCCTATTTACCCTATAACCGGAGAAAAGCCGCCGATCGCTTTGACCGACAGCCCGATGTATGTTCCATTCTACAGATTGTAGAATCCCAAGTTTATTGACTACACCAGGATAGTTTTTGCTCCCCAAATTGTCAAAAAAAATGCGATCGGTTGCATTTTCGCCCAAACTTGCATCTGTCCCACTGAAATTGTGCCGATCGCATCAGATACCAACTTAGCTGTAACTCCTACCAGATAAAGGTTGGGGGAGGCTAAGTGGTGATATGTCCATTATGGGTTAATTATACCCCTGGGGATAGAGTCCGGGTCATATATCAAAAATGGTATAATCGCAGATGTAATGTATATCAATTAAGAGGTACTCTCCCCTGATTCCCATTCGCGATGATAACCCAACTGAGATTAACCCTTGGGTAACTAAGGTGTTAATTATTATCAATCTGATAGTTTTTGCGCTACAATTTCTGGTGATAGTTTCCGAACCAGAACAAGTAGAACAAATCATCTATACTGGTGCATTTATACCCTGTCAACTCGCCCAAAGTTGTCCGTCTGATATGCCAGCAGCAGCATTTACCTTTCCAGCTTGGTTGACTCTAATTACCTCGCAATTTATGCACGGTGGTATTGGTCATATTGTGGGGAATATGTTGTTTCTGAGTATTTTTGGCAACAATATTGAAGATTGTTTAGGTCATTTCAAATTTTTGATTTTCTATATACTATGTGGAATAGCAGCCGCATTGATTCAAGGGTTTGCGTCCCCTGATTCTATCATACCATTGTTGGGAGCAAGTGGAGCGATCGCCGGAGTTTTAGGAGCCTATTTAATTCGGTTTCCCCGTGCTAAATTATTAGTAATCTTCCCATTTTTTCCGTTTATTCCTATAAGGCTGCCGGCTTATTTCTTCCTGATTTTATGGTTTGCATTCCAATTTATTGCCGGGACTTCTACGCCTAATATAGATACAGCTACGGGAGAAGAAGTCGGCGGGGTAGCTTATTGGGCTCATGCGGGAGGGTTTATTTTTGGTATAATTCTTGCGCCGATACTGGGGTTATTTTCCTCAAGAGGAGGTGCAAATAACTAAGATTCGAGAACCCCAATACTTTCGGGAGATACAAACACTTCAACCTGTTGACCTGGCTGGTATCTTTGGAGGTCATCTCGATGCCAATTTTGGACTCTCACCATAACATAACAGTTGGGGGAGAGTTTAACTTTGTAGCGGGTATCCGTACCGATATAAACCCTTTCTTCCAAGAGTCCAGACCAACTGGGGATATGAGCAGACTTGACAGGATATAGAGTTATTTTTTCGGGTCTAATTACTAATGTTACAATTTGTCCTACAGAAAGACTATTTTCGGCGACAATTTGAATAGGTAGAGATTCATCAACTAACACGGTTTGCTGGTCATTATTAATTGCTATAACCCGTCCGGTGAGGAAGTTACTATCCCCAATAAAATCGGCGACAAATCGAGTTTTGGGATATTCGTAAATTTCGATAGGAGTTCCGACCTGTTGAACCTCTCCCTGGTTCATAATAGCAATGCGATCGGACATAGTTAAGGCTTCTTCTTGGTCGTGGGTAACATAAATAAAAGTAATTCCGATACGTTGCTGCATTTGTTTAAGTTCCAGTTGCATTTGTTTCCGCAATTTCATGTCTAAAGCGCCTAAAGGTTCGTCAAATAATAAAACCTCTGGCTGTTTAACTAGAGACCTAGCTAGGGCGACGCGCTGCTGCTGTCCCCCGGATAGCTGACGAGGATAGCGATCGCGCATTTCGGTTAATTTGACTAACTCCAACACCTGAGAGAGGCGATCGCTAATTTCCACAGAGGGTAAATTTTCCATCTCCAGTCCAAAGGCGATATTTTGGGCGACAGTCAAATGAGGAAACAAAGCATAATGTTGGAATACAGTATTAACCGGACGGTGAAAGGGAGGTCGCTGACCCATAGCTTGACCGTGAATATAAACTTCTCCGGTGGTAGGTAATTCAAACCCAGCAATCATTCTTAATGTGGTAGTTTTCCCACAGCCAGAAGGTCCGAGGAGGGAGAAAAACTCCCCATCTCGAATCTGTAAATTTAAGCCATTGACTGCTAAAAAATCTCGATGCTTACTCCCCCGAAAAGTCTTAGAAACATTGACCAGTTCAACCGCATGATTCATAGTCGCTCAATTAAGACCCTACACCCAACTTAACCTCTGTCCAGGCTTGATCATAAAAGATAGTAGCTTCTCCGACATCTTCCAAATATCTGAGTTTCGCAAAAACTTCGGGAGGGGGATAAATACCAGGATTTGCCAAATTTTCTGGTTTAATCAACTTTTCAGCGATCGCCGTTTTATTAGGGGAACCATAGTTAATAAAATTGGAGATTTGGGCACTAATTTCCGGTTTCATGATAAAATTAATGAATGTCAAAGCTAAATCCGGGTTAGGTGCGCCTGTAGGAATCACCATATTATCCATACCAATAATTGTGCCTTCTTGAGGAATTGCATAACGCAACTTAGGATTTTCTTGCATTACTTGAAAGATATCGCCGCTGTATTCCATAGTCATATCAACCTCACCTTGATTAAGGAGATTTTGACCAGTATCAGGAACAAAGGCGGTGATATGAGAACTATTTTGAATTAAGAAATCCCTAGCGGCAAAAATTTCATTTTGATTGGTAGTATTAGGGTCATAACCCAAATAAATTAATACCGCCCCCATAGTGTGTCGCATATCATACAATAGGGAAAACTTGGAGGCAAAATCAGGGTCAAATAMTTGAGACCAACTGTTGATATTTTCCCCGACTCTATCAATGTTATAACCTATTCCCAAAGTCACCCACTGATAGGGAATACTATATTGATTTCCGGGGTCATAGGGAGGGTTAGCAAACTGCGGGTCGAGATGGATAATATTAGGAATCCTCGCCAAATCCAGAGGTTGTAACATTCCCTGATTAATCATAATTTCTACCATATAATCGGGGGAAAATACCACATCATAACCAGGATTTCCGGCTTGTAGTTTGGCATACATACTTTCCCCACTATCGTAGGTATCATAGTTAATTTTAACGTTATATTCCTGTTCAAATTGAGCGATCGCCTGTGGAGCAATATAACTTGACCAGTTATAGATATTCAGAACATTCTGTGAACCTGTCCCAGTCAGAGAACCATCAGGACTGGTAGCAGCACAACCCCAAGGCAAAATCACACCCAGCGAAAACAGCAATATTAACGTTAAAAGTCGCTTCATTGTCTAGTCATCTCTCCTAAATTAACCCTAAGATAGCGCCTGAAAAGACTCCACCTGTAAAACCGGACCAATCATCGCCAGAGTCATCACATCTTCGCGAATAATCCCCTGGACGATCGCCTTTTTTCCCGACTGCTGCAACTCCGGGGGTGCATCCTTCAACTCATAGGTTTGTTCAGCACTAACCAGCGCCCAAGTCCCCGTCCCAAAACCTTTTTTTTCCACAACCCCTTCAACAGTGATAGTCATATTTATAACTCTCCCATTATGTCAAAAACTTGATAGATTCGGAATAATTCCCCTCCACCGACATAGCAGAGGGGAAATAGAGGTCAACGTGCTAATAATTAAGCGATCGTCGTTTCCGACTTCAAGGCTAAACTCGCCAAACCCATACATAATAGGGCATTAATCACCAAGAAACCACGAGCGATCGCCCCACTTCCCAGACCCCAAACTGCTGGGGAAATAAAGGCACTGATCACCAAAAAACTAGCCACGCCAATAGTAGTACCGATCGCCAACCACTTCCACTCTGGATGACCCAGGAATAGTACCACCAAAACCGCCGGAATCAATACACTAGCAAATACAGGATTCAACACACTGCTACCCTGAATTGCGCCGCCAAGTTCAGGTAAAGAACTACCCATAACCCGCATCGGCCATTGAGGCAAATCAAAGATGTACAGACCCCGCAAGAAAAATAGACCACTGCTTCCGGCGATCAAACCGCCAGCCATAGACCAACCCCAGCGGAAGGGGAAATAATTGCGGAGGAACCAAGCCAACAAATAGGACCCCAAAACCATGGCAATTTTGGGCAATAAAGCCACCGCGCCGCCATCAATCCAGAAGCGCGGACTCAGATAACCACTCTCCCGCAGCCAGCGGAAAAAGTCACGGAAGGAAATTTGTCCCCGCAGCGCCACTTGTACAGCACTAGCAGCATCCAAATGACCAGCGCCAAAATGATTAAAGGGGTCTTCAGCCACTTGACGGGAGGACTCTTTGAGAATCGCCACAATTTCATCAGGGCTATCAACCCCGGTGGCGCGAATTAAAGCTGCTACTCCAGCCACATGGGGGGAAGCCATGCTGGTTCCCTGAAAAGCGGCAAAGGTTGATCCGCCTGTAGCCGGGTCAATGGTTTCCTGGAGAATGCCTCCATCTTCATTGTCGCCCTGGGTCAAGCCACCGGGGGCAGAAATATCGACACCTGCGCCAAAATTGGAGTAGGGGGTTTTATTTCCGGTAGAGTCGAGGGCAGAAACTGCCACCACTCTGGGATAACGGGCGGGATAAGCTGCGGCATTTTCTCCAGAGTTACCAGCGGCAGCAATAATTACTACACCCTTGTTATAGGCGTAGTCGATCGCATCTTTCATCAATTGAGTTTCGCCGCCACCACCGAGACTCATGTTAATGACATCAGCGCCATTGTCGGCCGCGAATCTAATCGCCTCTGCAATGTCGGAAATTGTGCCACCACCACCGGCTGAGAGGACTTTTAAGGGCATGATTTTGGCGCGGTGGGCAATACCTGCCACCCCATAGCCATTGTTGGTAGATTGGGCAATAGTGCCCGCTACATGGGTTCCATGTCCGTTATCATCGGAGGCTTCCCGGCGGTTATTCACAAAGTCATAACCGGGGACAAATTCGGTATCTTTTAAATCGGGAACCCGACTGACTCCGGTATCAATGACCGCCACTGTCACCCCTTCTCCTTGGGTTTCTTTCCAGGCTTCCTCTATATTGATACTGCGTAAATTCCACTGTTTACCGTAGAGGGGGTCATTGGGAAAGTTGTTAGAGTCACCCAAAATAATCGCCGCGACATTCATGGGTTGAGTGTCAATGCGGTAAATAAAGTTAGGTTCGATCGCTTCTGTGTCTTGGCGCAAAGACCTTCTTAGGGATCTGAGTAGATCGCGATCGCCACGAACCACATAAATGTTATCGTCTTTGGAGAATTTACTGTTTAACTGAGGAACTACTTGATACTGATCGGCGATCGTTCTAATGCGATCGGCTATTTCCGTTTGAGTCAAATCTTCCCGAAAATCTAGTACAATCGAATCAAATGTGCCTTGGGTAGCCAAGCCAGTGAAGTTAGACACCGCCCAGCCCAACCCAAGCAGGAATAGGCAAAGTAGTAGAAATCTTTTCATGTGTTTTCGCCATAGTTAACGGCTAATTCGTCCAACGGTCAGTTACCGACCAGACAAATCATCAAATTGGTGATTCTATTGTATCTCGAAGATTCTAAATTCGTATTAAACGCTCAAATCAGATAAATTATGGAACGAGGATTACTGTGGCTTCCCCTGCTGGCTGTGTTTATTGGACTCGCCTGGTCTGGGTGGAATGAATATCAGAAGTTAGAAGCCTATAAGCTGTGGGCTGAAAAATTTGATCAAGCCAAATATGATATCTATGCCGTCTTAGGTCACAGTGGCGACCAACTGACCTGGGGTAAACCCACTCGCCAGGGTCCTGTTAACTTACAAACTTTTTCTCTCCGGGATGTTCAGTCAATATGGCTATTGGTGGATAATAAATCTGTCAGCCTCGACCAACTCCCCCAAAAAGGAAAATCCGTCGAGTTAGAATTTATCCTGCAAGATCAACCTGACCCTATCCGTGTTCCCTTTACACAACTTTCCCTCGCCGCCCAGTGGTGCCAATATTTGCAGGACACTTGGCAGAAAATTAACCCCTAATTTCCCCCCTTCATGATCACTATTCTTTGGGGTGACTGTTTCCCTTCGAGAATAATTTTCCTCTCATAGCCGCCTGGGACTCAACTCTCGACATATCCTGGTCTATGAGTCCCGTCAGGGCTTCCGTTAATTGGGACGGGTCCATAAATATTACTTTGGCATTTTCACTCATGCTAATTTGTTGATTAGCGTCTACGAACTGTTTAGCAATCAAAAACTGTAAAAACTCTCGACTATTTGGATCTAGGTTCAGCACCTCTGCTAAAACTTTAATCGATGCCGCTTTACCTTCTGCTATACTGATATCAGCCTTTTTTTGACTCTCCGCAGCCCTTTGAGCCTCCATCGCTAATTTCACCTTAGCCGGAGGTTCAATGCTTTGTAAATCAACCCGTACTACTTGCACTCCCCAATTTATCGTTTTCTCCGCTATATTGTGAAGCAGTGCGGTATTAATTTCATTGATAGACGAAAACATATCCTCCATATTTCTTAATCCCACCTCCGCCCGCAGAGTCGTAGTTACTAAATTCCCGATCGCATCTTCTACTCCCTGAATATCATAGAAAGATTTTCGCATATCTTGGATTTTCCAAAACACCAAAGCATCAATAGTTAGGGGAACATTATCTTTAGTAATTGCCTCTTGTTTGGGAATATCTAACAGCCTCTCCCGCAAAGTATCATAGTGTACGATTTTTTCAATCACCGGGATCACAAACTGTAAGCCAGGCTTCAGAGTTCGGTTATATTTCCCTAACCGAGCCACTAATGCTTCATCTCCATCACTGATAATTCTAATTGAGGAATTTACCCCAAACCCAATGCCTAACGAAATCAATAGCGCGAGGATATACTGAGCCATAGAACCTCACATTTATCTGATAATTTTAAAGTTAGTCTAACCTATCCAGTCACACCCTGCTACTAATTATAGCACAATTTTGGCAACAGTAAATATATCAAAACATTAAGTTGCGAGTCAACATCTCAACATTTATCATATTTACTGTTAACTTTTAGGTAACTTCTAAAGTCTCTGGTTGGCATCGATAATTTACTGATTTGACTCCGACTCGGTTTCCGGTTCCACCTCAACAGTTTTAGCTGTTTCTGTTAACTGAGCCGCCAGTTCTTCTTTAATAGCACGGCGATAAAGTTTGCCCTCAAATTTTGCCAATTCCTCACATACCTTTTCTACCCAAGTTTGTTCTACCAAAGCAATTAAAGCCGAAGCCTGTTTGGTCACATACTCCCGGTGATCGGGTGTTGTCTTTTGCCTTGTTTCTTGCGCTCAAACACCACCACACTATCGTAAAACGCAACATAATTTGTTGAGCGTGTAAAGTCCGTTACAGGCAGAACACCGTGTGTATGAACCGCATTAATTTCATCTAACTTATCCTTGGCAAATTCCATAAAACTGCCGGCGCGTTTTACCCCGCCGCCATAGTTATCCCAATAACAAGTATGGGTATCTTCAACTATATAGACCCCGTTAGGTTGCAAGCGATCGTACATCCACTTAAATGAATCGATCATGTGCTTCATCATGTGACTACCATCGTCTAGCACAATATCAACTTTTGGGTATTTGGCAAAAATAGCGTCAATCACCGCCGGATCATCTTGACTACCAATAAAAACCTCTATGCCGTCTGCCTCATGTTGTTTGGATTTGGGATTAATATCAATACCAATAATTTGACAACCTGGACCAAAATAATCCCTCCACATGGCAAGTGACCCCCCCCCCCCAACACCAATCTCAATCATGACGGGCGATGTTCCTCTGAAGCGCTCAAAGTGACGCTCATAGATATCAAAATAATGCACCCATTTGTGCACGCTCTTATATGAGTTATTTAAAAAATACTTGTGTAAAAACCCATCTGCCATTTGACTATCTTTCTCCATTCATGTGGGACCTTTGGGGTAGTTGGGACTTTTGAGACCCTTATGACCAACTCTAGCACAATGGAGACAATCACAGTACAATAGTTTCAGCCAAGGAGAGTAAGTGGTAATCTGGGCGTGTTTGACCTGCCTGCCAAATATCTCTAACCGACTCCCCAAATAACGATAACGTTCAATGACAGACCTACAAATGGGAACCCTATATATTGTTGGTACTCCCATAGGAAACCTAGATGATATAACATTTCGGGCTTTGCAGACTTTAAAATCAGTGGATCTCATTGCGGCGGAAGATACCCGCCACACGGGGAAATTACTACATCACTTTCAGATTGAAACGCCCCAAATTAGCTACCACCAGCATAACCAAAGCCGTCGCCTTCCTGAATTAATCGATCGCCTTTTAGGTGGAAGTGCGATCGCTATAGTAACTGATGCGGGAATGCCGGGAATTTCTGACCCAGGTACCGAGTTAGTACAAGGCTGTATCAATGCGGGTATTCCTGTGGTTCCCATTCCTGGTGTTAGCGCCTGTTTAACCGCATTGAGTGGGTCGGGACTACCAACCGATCGCTTTGTGTTTGAAGGCTTTTTACCCGCCAAAGGTAAAGACCGCCAAAAACGCCTACAAGCCTTGGGCTCCCAGTGTCGGACCATGATTTTATATGAGTCTCCCCACCGACTCCGACAAACTTTGAGCGATTTAATCGATGTTTTAGGCGGCGATCATGGTGTCGTGATCGCGCGGGAATTAACCAAACTCCATGAGGAATTTTGGCGCGGTAGCCTGGGGGGTGCGCTCGAATATTACCAAAACAGGGAAGTCCGAGGAGAATTAACTATTGCGATCGCACCAGTTACACCCACAACCCCCACCCTGTCAGAGGAAGATATCCTAGCCCAATTACAACAATTACTACAGCAGGGACTGTCGCGATCGCAAGCCAGTCGCCAGTTAGCCGAAAATTTATCACTGTCCCGTCGCCAAATTTATCAACTCGCCCTTACCCTTGCTGACGAATGACCCTAAAATGTAAAGTAACGTTAAGACAAAATCCACAAAATATCATGGTACTATTCGGATTCGGCAAGAAAAAATCTCTCCCTCAGCCAGAAGAAGCCCTTCCTGGACGCGATCGAGTCATGTCAGTTCCTGATCGCCACTATATCAATGGGAACCCCCTTAAACCCCCTTTTCCTGAAGGTATGGAACAAGCCGTTTTTGGTTTGGGCTGCTTTTGGGGCGCTGAACGGAAATTCTGGCAACAGCAGGGCGTGTTTAGCACCGCTGTAGGCTATGCGGGAGGATATACCAAAAATCCCACCTATGAAGAGGTTTGCAGCGGTATGACTGGTCATACAGAAGTGGTATTGGTGGTATTTGACCCCCAGGTGATCAGTTATGCTGATTTACTCAAACTATTCTGGGAAAGCCATAACCCCACCCAGGGAATGCGCCAGGGTAATGATACCGGAACTCAATATCGATCCGCTATTTATACCTATTCAGACGAACACCAACGCCAGGCTTTGGCTTCTCGCGATCGCTATCAACAAGCACTCTCCGCCGCCAGTTACGGTGAAATTACCACAGAAATCGCTCCCGCCAAAGAATTCTATTATGCTGAAGCCTATCATCAGCAATATCTAGGCAAAAATCCCAATGGTTATTGTGGTTTAGGTGGTACTGGTGTGGGATGTCCCGCCATGACCGAAACTTCCGTTTAATCTCCTGAGTTTCCTACGGTGCGTCAGACTCGGTAAATATCCATCTGACGCACTTCTGACGCACTATAGCGGTTCGGTGAATTGGTGAGGTACTTTTCAAAGCCCCCTTCGAAAAGCTCAGGACAAACCTCTCCCCTATTGGGAGAGGGGTTTGGGGTGTAGACGCGCAGCGGCTTCTCTTTGAGTGGGCTGTACCTTATGGATATGAGAAACGCTATATTTATTTACCATCCTCAATTATCCCTGATTTTTACTACCTATCCAATGTCTGATTTCCTGTTGAATATGCTTAACTTCTGCTTCCTCTAACTGGTCTCCGAGGCGGTAGGTGCGACGGCGGGAAAATAAAAATAATAAAGGTTCTTGAGTGACTATCTCTAAGCTGTGGTGAAAATTGCCTTGGCTGTCCTGTAGACATAAAGGATTAATTTCTTGAATATAGGAGAGTTTCCCCTGCTGGCGGCGGGTGAAAGCCGAAGAATGCCAGCATATCTCGTAGTTTTCATTATCGAAGTTGAGGCTAATTCTCTCGAAATATTTTTCCCCTGATGTCAGGATAGCCATTAAAAATATCAGACTTCCCGGAATAGCTAAAATTAACCCAATTAGGGGAATTGCCGCGATAACCTCTAATAAAAATAGGGCGATTTTTCCGGTGGGTATGGGTAGCTTTTGCAGGATGATTAAGGTAATAATTATCGAGACAAATACCCCCGACTTAACTAGAATATTCAGATTACTTAACTTTTCCTTAGTCGTGGCTACTAACCATTTAGCCGTGTGGCGCATAGGGCGAATAAATTGCAGGGAAAACCGACAGGGAATTTGAATTGTCAATTTATCATCAGTTTGGGATAAGTTAATATTCGACTCTGTGGCGGGTGCAATTACCGCGCGAAAATTGAGTTTTTGTAATTCTAATAATGCCTCATCTGCACTAGAAAAACGGTTTTCTGGTAGGGGTTCTGTCAAACGTTCTAACCAGGTGATTAAACGGATATCTGTTTTTGGGGGAATGCGATCGCGAAATTTCACCCGAAAACTTTCTTGGGGAAAATCAGCCGGAGGACAACCTGTTAATAAATGTACTAACGTCATCCCTAACGCATAAAAGTCAGAAGCCGTGGTTGACTGACCGCCAAATTGTTCAATGGGTGTATAACCTAAAGTTCCCACCACCGTAAAAGTCGCCCCAGGAGTCGGAAATTGAATCTGTACCGAACCAAAATCAATTAAATATATGCGGTTATCTTCCCCCCAAATTAAGTTACTCGGTTTAATGTCTCTGTGCAAAATTGGCGGCGCAAATTGATGTAAATAGCTGAGAATTTCTAAAACTTCTGTCGCGATCCACATAACTTCTGGACGACTAAAAGTGTATCCAGATTCTAGTTTTTGCTTCAGAGAAACACCAGGTAAATATTCTGTGACTAAACCAAACCATAAATTCTGGTCATCAACCGAGAAATAATCCCGGTAACGCACGAGACGAGGATGGTCAAGTCGTTGGAGGACTTGTGCTTCCCTTTCTAGGAGTTTCACATCATCCCATTGCATACCATTTCCCATGGCTAATAGTTTAATTACCACGCGATCGCGCCGTTTTAGATCTCGTCCTAACCAGGTTTGGCGGACCGGGTTACTGTTTAGGGATTCCCGGAGTTGAAAGCGATCGGCTAGAATAGTCTCAGTTGATAACATTGATGCAAAATCTTCAAACAGGGTGCTATAACTATTGTGCCATAAATGTAGATATTTGTGCTTCCCCAATCTAGTCTCATCAAGTAAACTACACCATTTGACCTGTTATAATTATCCTAGGGCGAAATTATCCTCAAATCCTCCTGAAGCATTCATCCTTACCACTACAAATATAAAGGAGTTCATCTCATGCTACAAGCCAAACCCAGATTTCAAAGTTTTGACGAATATTTATCTTATCATGATGCTTCCGAAAAACTCTATGAATTATTCAATGGAGAACTCATAGAAATGCCACCAGAATCAGGTTTAAATATTGAAATAGCCACATTTTTACTAATTAAATTTGCTGCCATTGTCGGCCATCGTCGCGTCCGAGGTCAAGGATTAGAATTAGAAGTCAGAGGCGAACCCAGAAATCGTTATCCAGATTTAACCATTATTCGACCAGAACATATTGAGCAACTCTCCCAACGTAATACCATCCGCCTGTCGATGTTACCGCCCTTATTAGTCATAGAAGTAGTCAGTCCTGGAGAGTTACAAAGAGACCGAGACTATGTAGCCAAAAGAATACAATATCAAGATTTAGCCATTCCCGAATATTGGATAGTTGACCCCCAAACTCAAACCATCCTAGTATTAGAAATCACCGACACTGGCTATACAGAAATCGGTATTTTTGCGGGAGATAATTTAGTCATATCACCCCAATTCAGACAGCTTGAGTTAACAGCATCTCAAGTATTTAATCCCGCTTCTTAATTAACCATATTAGTTAAAGGAATTCATCTCATGCTACAAGCCAAACCCAGATTTCAAAGTTTTGATGAATATTTATCTTATCATGATGCTTCCGAAAAACTCTATGAATTATTCAATGGAGAACTCATAGAAATGCCACCAGAATCAGGTTTAAATATCCAAATTGCCAATCGTCTGTTTTTGGTTTTTGCTTTGATGATAGGAACAGATAGAGTCCGAGGTCAAGGATTAGAATTAGAAGTCAGAGGCGAACCCAGAAATCGTTATCCAGATTTAACCATTATTCTACCAGAACATATTGAGCAACTCTCCCAACGTAATACCATCCGCCTGTCGATGTTACCACCCTTATTAGTCATAGAAGTAGTCAGTCCTGGAGAGTTACAAAGAGACCGAGACTATGTAGCCAAAAGAATACAATATCAAGATTTAGCCATTCCCGAATATTGGATAGTTGACCCCCAAACTCAAACCATCCTAGTATTAGAAATCACCGACACTGGCTATACAGAAATCGGTATTTTTGCGGGAGATAATTTAGTCATATCACCCCAATTCACACAGCTTGAGTTAACAGCATCTCAAGTGTTTAATCCCGGTTCTTAATTAACCATAAGTAAGTTATGGGGGGCTAAAAAACTCTGAATAATTTAGCCCCAAGGTATTCGGAATAACTTAAAGATACTTTTTCAAGAGTAACTCAAGCTGTTGTTTACGAGGTTGTGGCACTTTGGCTAAAGGAGTAAGAATGGCATATTTTAACGCAGAATGTGCCTCCGACTCTGGCAGATTTTTAGATAGTCGTTTAACCGTTTCCTGAATAACTTTTTGGGCATTAACTGCATTATGCTTGAGGTTATCAATCACTAAATCAACGGTAACATGATCATGGTCGGGATGCCAACAATCATAATCAGTTACTAAGGCTAATGTAGTATAGGCTATTTCGGCTTCCCGTGCGAGTTTGGCTTCTGTTAAATTAGTCATACCAATTACAGTCCCCCCCCAACTTCGATACAAATTAGACTCAGCTTGGGTGGAAAAAGCGGGTCCTTCCATACAAATATAAGTTCCGCCTCTGTGTAGGGTTACTTCTGGCAAATTCAAAGCGGATATAGCATCACCGACAACGGCAGCCAACTGATTACAAACCGGATGACCAAAAGCAATATGGGCGACAATTCCATCACCAAAAAAAGTCGAAATTCTGCTTCTTGTCCGGTCAAGAAATTGGTCAGGAATTACCATGTCTAAAGGCTTAACTTCGGCTTTCAGAGAACCCACAGCGGAGGCGGAAATAATATATTCAACTCCCAAACTTTTCATGGCGTAAACATTCGCCCGATAAGGTAACTCACTGGGAAGAAGTTTATGATCTCGTCCATGACGGGCCAGAAAAGCTACCCTCATTCCTTCTAAGGTTCCTAAAATAATCAGATCGGAGGGGGACCCAAAGGGTGTCTCAACTAGGACTTCTTCTAAGTCGGTGAGGGCTTCCATTTGATAAAGACCACTACCGCCAATAATGCCAATTTTAGCCTGGGTCATAATTGCATTCCCTATTGATGATATTACTCAAGATATTGTAGCGGAACTTGTTTAAAATTATCTGAAACTTGCCAATTTTTGGGGGGTCATATCTACGCCAAATATTAGCAATTACTACAAACTTGGGATATAATACTATGGGTCTCTATGGGTCTCTATGGATGTTCAGACAATTATTAAAAACAAGGCTATAGCGGCATTGAATCTATCTATGGGGATTTAATAGTAAACTACCGCCCCATTCTGATGATGTCGATCGCCTATCAAACCGCCAATATTGTTGATAATTATTAAAAAAAGTTTGTCCTAAAATTCCATCAACTTCCAACATATCCAAAACCGAGGGAGACGATAAAATCACCGCCTCTAAATTGGTGAGTTTATGGGTTCCTAATTCCACCGTGGCGAGGGTTGATAGGGTCGCCGCCTCCAACCCACAAAATCCCAAAACCTGGACAGGACTGCGGGATGCTGGATCAATTTCTAAGCGATCGGCTAAATCTTCGGAAATAAAGATAGTATCAGCCCCGGTATCCAACATAAAAGTAAACGACCCCCGATCAGCGATCGCCACCTCTGCTAACATCACCCCCAAACGACTTTTTAAAGGTATCGCCGCCGCCGATAACTGTGAGGGAAGATAAGAAGGCGACAAAAGCTGAAGCTGTTTAGTGTCAGGATTCACGATCAGATCAAATTCCGCCAAAACATCCATTCCCAAAACCCCAGATAAGCCATCAGGAATCGTCTTATTAGCAAATTCCAAAACCTGTAAATCCATCACCTGCGCTTCCCCCATTTTCAGAGTAGGAAGACGATGTAAAGTTGCATCCATCGCTGGACAATCATCACCCGCTACTGCTGACTTAACGCGATCGCCTGAAATTTCCTCTCCCACCAATCCCAAATCTGTCACTAAGGGACTTCCCACCATAGTAGTAGAAGCCCCCGTATCAAACAAAAATCCCCCCCTACTTTCCCCGATTTCCACATCAACCGCAAACACCTGACTACCCTCGATTGGATGCAGAGAAACCCGGCTTTCTCCCGTAGTTTTAGGGCGAGGTAAATTCAGCCCTTCCAACTGCACGATCGCCCTTAAATCCCACCCATATTTTAACGATGGCAAAACCGCCCCCACCGCCACCGTAGCAGTAGCAAACCCCACTATACATATTACCCCCAAACCATCCCATAATTTACCCATTTACCATCTCCCAAACCCACATTTTAGGCCCTTAATTATTGCCCATTAATCACCATAAAGCATCTCATAGCAACTATCCGACATTTCAAAATTAGCCGTCACATTTTGCACATCATCTAAATCATCCAAAGCATTCATTAACTTCATCAGCGATCTAGCTTTTTCCACATCATCAACCTCCACAATATTGCTAGGAATCCAACGCAATTCAGCTTCCACCACCCGAAACCCAAAATCATCTAAAACCTGATTCAAATGTTCCAAATTTTCCGCCACCGTAAACACTTCCACCCCATCAGTATCATCAACAGGAGTCAACTCGTAGGACTCAGCCTCCCCCTCCACAGAAGCCTCTAACAACTTCTCCTCATCAATGGGACCCGCCAAAGTTACAACCCCCTTTTGTTCAAACATCCAACTCACACAACCAGTTTCCCCCAGGTTTCCCCCATTCTTAGTAAAAGCCGATCGCAGATCCGCCGCCGTCCGGTTACGGTTATCCGTTAATCCCTCAATCAAAACCGCCACCCCACCGATACCATAACCCTCATATCGGATAGACTCCAACTGCGACCCATCCGAAAAAGTACCCGAGCCCTTAGCGATCGCCCTTTCGMTATTTTCATTAGGAATACCCGCMGCCTTCGCCTTCTCAATAGCTGTTCTTAGCTGAAAATTCCCCCCTGGATCAGCACCTTGTCGCGCCGCCACAATAATTTCCCGAGAAATTTTCGTAAAAACCTTACCTTTAACCGCATCAACCCTAGCTTTCTGGCGTTTAATATTCGCCCATTTACTGTGTCCAGCCATAGCTAATCAACAATTTTTCCAAATCTCACAAACTCAGTATTAATTAAAACGGATATCCTCTTCAGTTTCACTCAGATGGGAAGTATCCCCATTAAGTTCCATCATCCATTCCCCTTGTTGATGCACTAATTTAACCAAACAGCATAAACTCGCATGAATATCCGTTTCTCTTAGGGTAGGAATCAGCCCCATTGCTGTCCCTATCACTGATGCACCATGTCCTATTAATAATAAATTATCATCTGGATAAGCCGCCACCAGACCCTGTACCACCTCTTTAGTACGCATCAAACATTCCTCCCAAGTTTCTGGATAGTTTGATGTTCCCATGGGGTAAGTGCTATCAATCAGCGGAAATTGAGCCATCAGAGTTTCCAGGGGGAGAATTTCCGGGCTTTCCTTCATCCATTCAGGATTTAGCCATTCTCCCAGTCCCCAATCTAATTTGATTGGTAGGTCTAGGATTTTGGCGATCGCCTCCGCAGTTTGAACCGTCCGCAGAAATGGTGATGAGAAAATTTGGGTGATTCCTTCCCCCACCAGTCGCCTAGCCAATTGTTTAGCCTGAACCAAGCCGTCCGGGGACAGATAGGGATCATAACGACGTTCTGCGGTATTAAACCATTCAGGATTGACAAAATCAATCCGGTTTCCGTGTCTAGCGATCCAAACGGTTTGAGTCATGACTAGGGTAGTAATGTCAAAAAAACTTCCCCTATCATACCGATTTTCCGCCACCTGGCAACCTTAGCCAACCTAGTGGCGATCGTACACCATCAACCAGATTGGAAAATTAGCGCTAATATTTACTACAGGGGTTCCCTGTTCTTACCCAGTCTCATAATTATTCTCTAAAAGCCGTGCTAAATAACTCTTGCAGCCGTAAACGTACTTATATATTGGGTTTTTTTATCGGTTTAATAATCGCGGTATTACTCGCCATTTTCCCAGCACATACAGCCCATAGCCAAGATAGGTTTGGGATTAACTTAGAGTCTAAAACCGCCCCCGTCATACTTGATGGACGACTCATATTTCAACTTAGTAATGCTGAAGGATATCCCGCTGAATTTAGGGCGAATCTCATTCAATCCAAAATATTAGAAGCCGCTCGTTCACCTATTCCCATAGAAGTCACACTTAGAACTAATGATATTTTACCAACTCTCTGGTTAAATGATGGATATTTATTGACTGTTACCGAACGAGATACCGACGCAGGTAACGATGTCCAGGAACAAGCACAAATCTGGCAACGTCAAATCCAGTTAGCTATTAATCGTGGTCAAAGAGAGCGCACCAGCGAGTTTATGAGAAGCGCCTTATTGCGTTCCTTAACCATTTTGTTATTAGCCATATTTTTGCATTGGGTTTTAGGTCAAATTTGGAGAGGTTATTTACGCTCGATTTTAGAATCTTTTTTACCCAAATCTCAGTTATCCCCAGAAGACCAAAAAAAGTATCATCATAGTCTGGAACTATTTATAAATTTGACTTTGGGTAGTGTCAGATTAGGCTTATGGCTGGCTATTATTATCTATATAGCCAATCAATTCCCCATAACTAGACAATGGAGTTATCAAATTCGGGGAACTCTCCTGGCTACCCTGACTTCCGATATTATTAACCTCGACAATAAATCTTACTCCCTCCCAGATTTATTCTTTTTATTACTGCTATTATGGGCTTTGGTTTTGGGGGCAAAAGTATTAGCTGATGTTCTGCGATCGCGTATCTTAGAAGCCACCGGAATTGGTCGAGGTGCTCAGGAAGTCATCGCCGTCATAGTTAAATATTCCTTAATCTCTATTGGTACTATTGTTCTCCTCCAAGTTTGGGGTTTAAACCTTAGTTCTCTCACCATCCTAGCTAGTGCATTCGGTGTCGGGATTGGTTTTGGGTTTCAGGATATCGCCAAAAACTTCGGTAGTGGTTTAGTCTTATTATTCGAGCGACCAATTCAAATTGGAGACTTTATTGAAGTTGGAGAATATCAAGGAACCGTTGAAAGAGTCGGCGCTCGCAGTACCGTCATTAAAACCTTAGATCGCGTCTCTATTATTGTTCCTAACTCCCGATTTTTAGAATCCGAATTAATTAACTGGGATCATGATAATTCCCTCTCCGGTTTACGACTTCCCATTAAGGTCGCTTACGGTTCCGATGTAGAATTAGTCCGCCAAAGCCTCCTCGATGTCGCTCAAGCAAATTCTGATGTATTAACCATTCCTTCCCCCCAAGTTTTATTTAAACGTTTTGGCGACAGTTCCCTAGATTTTGAACTCCGCGTTTGGACTCGCTATCCCAACCGCCAAGTTATCATCAAAAGCGATTTATACTATCAAATCGACGCCATCTTCCGACAACGCCATATTGAAATTCCCTTTCCTCAGCGGGATCTACATATTCGAGGCTACCTTCCCCTCCAGTTATCACCAGAGTTGGAAGCATTTATCCAAAAAATCCTAGCGACCAAAAACCAATAATCATATCAAATCCCCTTCATTTCAGACCACCCGCCACCTGAAGTTCATATGCGTCCCCTTTCACCATATATGATCCGATTCCCACACACCAGACCACCAAACTCTGCCACCCGGTCTCATCCCTAGTCCCTTCTAGTCCCTTAAAGATTCCTCAAATTTTTTCCCAAACAATCTTGACAAACTCAAATTTTTATGAGACTATAATCAAAGTTAAGTCAAATGCGGGTATAGCTCAGTGGTAGAGCGTCACCTTGCCAAGGTGAATGTCGCGCGTTCGAATCGCGTTACCCGCTTTCAAACACCACCAGACTGTATGCGTAGGAGTAGTTCCCAGTCTCGCATCATATCTGTTGACCAAAGCCATTTTGACCCTAGGGCATGAGATTTAAACGCTTCTGGTGCTTCTGAAAGCGCCTTATCTCTGAATTTAACCGCCTTACTCAACTGTGTCACCTGTTCATCAGCATTTAGGGACTCAGCCGATTTCATTAATACCAATCCCAAACCTGCATAGGCATTTAACACATCCATATTCTCCAGCGTCGAAGCATCTACATTATCTAAGCTATCCCTGTCTTCGCCGTCCTCTGTCTCTGTAGTAGCAACATCCCCCCCAGTCAAAGTCCATGTTTCTGTATTCACTGATGCTAATTGATCGTTAAAAGAACCTCCCTCCCAGCTTAAAATAGGCTCTGCTAACTCCAAACTACGATACCAGGTTTGATAAGCCCGTTGTAAATCACCCGACCTATAGTAAGCAAATCCTAATGCTGTGTTATATTCCAGCGAATTTGGCTCCCCATCAACTGCCCTCGCCCAAAATCGGCGCACATCATCCAGACTATAATCCGCACTACCTCTGTCAATAGATTGCCAAGCTAAACGTCCCCATAAAAAATTGATAGCCGGTTCATCTTGATACTGAGACAGAACCGCACTTAAAGCAGCTTTCGCTTTAACTACCGCCTCACGATTTAATAATTCTTCCGTAGCCTGCACCCCTGCTTCCAGATTAGCCCGTTCAAACTGTTCGGTCGCAATTCCTAAAACTTGGTCAGTCATAGCATCTTCCAAACCTGTGGCTAACGTTTCTTCTGAAGAATTAATATTATTCCTGATTGGTTGATTACTCGACATCAAAGCGCGATAGGGTAACATGGCAGTAATGCGATCGCCGAAAATCGACAGCCCGCAAGTGATCACTAATACAATCACCACCAGCATCACTCCTAACACACCACTGCTCTGGCGTTGGGAACCTCTAGGACTATCAGACTCCTTCTTCCACCTTTTTTCATGGTCAACGTATCTATCATAGCTTGGGGGCAGTGTCTGCAAACTAGAACGACTATTTTTATGATTAACACCAACTATTCCAGGTGTCTGTAGTTCTTGGAGAGTATCCCCAATAAATCCCACATCCTCCCCATTTCCTTCTAACTCTAAAGTCTCATCAAATCTCTCATCATCTGACCAGTCATCAATATCTGCTGATTCCCCAGGGTCTGTATAGTTAGCCCCACACATATCTGGACTACTCGCTTCTATATCCTCCCAGTAGTTACCTAAAGCTGTCCTGCTAACTGTCCTGCTACCTGGTATTAAAATGCCATCAAACTCATTGTGTAAGTACAACACAGGTAACGCCCAATAGATTTGATGGGAACCATAGGCAGAAATTAGCCCCTGTCTAGCCCGACTTAAACTTAAATCTATTGGTAATCCTTGATTTAGTTGGCGGTAAAATAGGCTCGTTAGCATCAAAGCCACCTCATCAGGAATGCGTTCAGCCATGGCTAACACCCCCGGAACTCCTCGCTGCACTAACGCTTCTGCTAGGTTAAGTTTTGCTGTATCATTAGCATCGGCTAGGGGATTACTATAAGCACCTCTACAGGAGTTTAATACCGCTAGAAGTACCCCATTATTGACCAGCAGTCCCGCTAAATCATCCCCACTGATGGTTTCACTTAATCCTGTACGACTGTTGACTAAATATAAAGCCCCACCCATCGAAGTATAGCCACTGTGTCCAGCATAATGAAATATCTGATATTGACCCTGTTCTAAGGCTTGGGTGATTTTCTCACGATCAGGCTGTTCTAATATCGTAATCTCAATGGCACCATGGTATCCTCCATTATCACTCAATTCTCGCTTGAGTTCCTGTTGGAGATGTAGAGCCTCTTGTTTGAGTTGTAAACCATTTAGGTCATTGGGGGCGGCGATCGCCATTAAAATTCTTAAAGGTTGGTTAGGTTTCCCAGAATGTCTCGGTAGCCGTAGTCGGCTTTCTGGTCGGTAGCGAGAAAAAACTACATCACATCCTGTCGCAAGTGGTCTTCCCCCTTCATGGAGGACTTCCCAGGGTAGGCTGTTGAGGCGCTGTCCTTTCAAACCTAAGCGCAACTGTAAAGTTGTCTTTCGATTATGGGCGATCGCTTGGGCGCTCGTCCAACTGTCCCGCAGCGTATCAAAGAATAGATTGTCATAAAGTTCTTGACCCAGTTCTACTAAACTCAAAGACGGCGATCCATTTGCCAAAACTGTCCCACCGCTAGTATCTCCGCGCCTAGCATAAGATGAACCCTCCAGCACTTCCAATAGAGGATCTTTCATTAAATAACGGGTATATTCTAGCCATTCTTCCACTGGCCACTTCACCTTTTCCTCCGCCAAGGGGACACCGGATGGCACTTTCGGTGTTTTTTCCGTCCGTACCCAATATTCATCATCCCCCAATGGGGTAACAGAAATCAGAAACTCCTGGGTCATTGGTCTCCGTCTCAAAGTTGGGTCAGGTCTCAGCGCTTTTAATTTCACTGACAATATATCTTCCCTCTATCTCTATGTTGATAAGGGGGCGACCGGGGTTAGTCAGTCATTGCCCATTCATAATGACTTCAAAAACTCACGATTTGCTCCCAAGTTTCTGGAATTGCCAACCGATGACCCCTCCAACCAACATCCCAACATCTTCCTTATATATATAGTCGCAGTGAGCGATCGTTGATCCATTATCCCGACACCCGATGGCCTCACAACTCATATAGTCATATAGGCGATCGCGTGGGACACTATCAGCCAACCAACCAGCCCCACGTACCCTTGTCCCTAGTTATCCGCTCCGCCACCTTTAACTCTCCCTGATACCCAAAATTTTTTTTCAGCCCAAACCCTTGTGGCGTAGGGGTTTTCAGGCATTCGTCAAAAAAAGTCAAAAAAATTTTCCCAAAAGGGTTGACAAACCTAGTTAGGTAATATACATTGGTAAATGCGCTCGAAGGGAAGGCAACGAACCGGAACGCGCCCGAACCTAGAAAAACTAATAGTTTGAAAGCTTAATGACCACCCCAGGTCAATGAATTTATGGGCTACTACTCAGGTAACTCTGAGAGTTAGCCACAGTATAAGCCAGGAGTTCAGAAAAAGCAAGCTGAACTCGTGAAATCCAAAAGTTAGTCGAAAGACTGACAACACGGAGAGTTTGATCCTGGCTCAGGATGAACGCTGGCGGTCTGCTTAACACATGCAAGTCGAACGGGCTCTTCGGAGCTAGTGGCGGACGGGTGAGTAACACGTGAGAATCTGGCTCCCGGTCGGGGACAACAGAGGGAAACTTCTGCTAATCCCGGATGAGCCGAAAGGTAAAAGATTTATCGCCGGGAGATGAGCTCGCGTCTGATTAGCTAGTTGGTGAGGTAAAGGCTCACCAAGGCGACGATCAGTAGCTGGTCTGAGAGGATGATCAGCCACACTGGGACTGAGACACGGCCCAGACTCCTACGGGAGGCAGCAGTGGGGAATTTTCCGCAATGGGCGCAAGCCTGACGGAGCAAGACCGCGTGGGGGAGGAAGGCTCTTGGGTTGTAAACCCCTTTTCTCAAGGAAGAACACAATGACGGTACTTGAGGAATAAGCCTCGGCTAACTCCGTGCCAGCAGCCGCGGTAATACGGAGGAGGCAAGCGTTATCCGGAATGATTGGGCGTAAAGCGTCCGTAGGTGGCAGTTCAAGTCTGCTGTCAAAGACAGTAGCTCAACTACTGAAAGGCAGTGGAAACTGAACAGCTAGAGTACGGTAGGGGCAGAGGGAATTCCCGGTGTAGCGGTGAAATGCGTAGATATCGGGAAGAACACCGGTGGCGAAAGCGCTCTGCTGGGCCGTAACTGACACTGAGGGACGAAAGCTAGGGGAGCGAATGGGATTAGATACCCCAGTAGTCCTAGCCGTAAACGATGGAAACTAGGTGTAGCCTGTATCGACCCGGGCTGTGCCGAAGCTAACGCGTTAAGTTTCCCGCCTGGGGAGTACGCACGCAAGTGTGAAACTCAAAGGAATTGACGGGGGCCCGCACAAGCGGTGGAGTATGTGGTTTAATTCGATGCAACGCGAAGAACCTTACCAGGGCTTGACATGTCCGGAATCTTGGTGAAAGCCGAGAGTGCCTTCGGGAGCCGGAACACAGGTGGTGCATGGCTGTCGTCAGCTCGTGTCGTGAGATGTTGGGTTAAGTCCCGCAACGAGCGCAACCCTCGTCCTTAGTTGCCATCATTCAGTTGGGCACTTTAGGGAGACTGCCGGTGACAAACCGGAGGAAGGTGGGGATGACGTCAAGTCATCATGCCCCTTACGTCCTGGGCTACACACGTACTACAATGGGGGGGACAAAGGGTAGCCAAGACGCGAGTCTGAGCCAATCCCGTAAACCTCTCCTCAGTTCAGATTGCAGGCTGCAACTCGCCTGCATGAAGGAGGAATCGCTAGTAATCGCAGGTCAGCATACTGCGGTGAATCCGTTCCCGGGCCTTGTACACACCGCCCGTCACACCATGGAAGTTAGCCACGCCCGAAGTCGTTACTCTAACCGTTCGCGGAGGAGGATGCCGAAGGCAGGGCTGATGACTGGGGTGAAGTCGTAACAAGGTAGCCGTACCGGAAGGTGTGGCTGGATCACCTCCTTTTTAGGGAGACCTACTTCGAGATATCGCGCCTTAACAACTATAGCCGTGTCTTGAGGTCATCCTTAGGTCGGATGGGGCGGTCAGAGAGCTTTCAAACTTTAGGGTTCGTGTTATGGGCTATTAGCTCAGGTGGTTAGAGCGCACCCCTGATAAGGGTGAGGTCCCTGGTTCAAGTCCAGGATGGCCCACATCCACCCCAAACTGGGGGTATAGCTCAGTTGGTAGAGCGCTGCCTTTGCACGGCAGAAGTCAGCGGTTCGAGTCCGCTTACCTCCACTCTCCTTTGTGATGGTGCTAGTTGGGGTGAGATGAGATGAGGTTACCTCTGATAGATAATTTATCACTGTACAGCTCCTAAATCTTTAGATATTACTCTGAGATTGGATAGCTGGACATCTGTTCCAGTCAGAACCTTGAAAACTGCATAGAGAAAAGCATAATGGTGTAGGAAAACGTCGTAAAGACAATTCCAATGTAGGTCAAGCTACAAAGGGCTAACGGTGGATTCCTAGGCACACAGAGGCGATGAAGGACGTGGCGACCCACGAAAGGCTTCGGGGAGCAGGAAGCAAGCTTTGAGCCGAAGATGTCCGAATGGGGCAACCCATAAACAGCTCGCTGAATCCATAGGCGAGTATGAGCGAACCCGGTGAACTGAAACATCTTAGTAGCCGGAGGAAGAGAAAGCAATAGCGATTTCCCTAGTAGTGGTGAGCGAACGGGAAACAGCCTAAACCAATGGGATTTCCCGTTGGGGTTGTGGGACAGTCATCAGAGACCGCCGAGGCTAGACGAAGCAGTTGAATACTGCACCAGAGAAGGTGAAAGTCCTGTAGTCGAAAGCCAAAACGGCTCGACTGTATCCCGAGTAGCACGGAGCCCGTGAAATTCCGTGTGAATCCGCCTCGACCACGAGGTAAGGCTAAATACTCCTGTGTGACCGATAGAGAACCAGTACCGTGAGGGAAAGGTGAAAAGAACCCCGGAAGGGGAGTGAAATAGAACCTGAAACCGTTAGCCTACAAGCAGTGGGAGGACGATTTAACGTCTGACCGCGTGCCTGTTGAAGCATGAGCCGGCGAGTTACAAGTTATGGCAGGTTAAGACCCAATAGGTTGAAGCCCAAGCGAAAGCGAGTCTGAATAGGGCGTTACGTCATGATTTGTAGACCCGAACCCGGGTGATCTAACCATGTCCAGGATGAAGCTTGGGTAAAACCAAGTGGAGGTCCGAACCGACCGATGTTGAAAAATCGGCGGATGAGGTGTGGTTAGGGGTGAAATGCCAATCGAACCCGGAGCTAGCTGGTTCTCCCCGAAATGCGTTGAGGCGCAGCGGTTGAGGTTTAAACCTGGGGGTAAAGCACTGTTTCGGTGCGGGCTGCGAGAGCGGTACCAAATCGAGACAAACTCTGAATACCAGGGGTACACTCAACCAGTGAGACGGTGGGGGATAAGCTTCATCGTCAAGAGGGAAACAGCCCAGACCACCAGCTAAGGTCCCCAAATCACTACTAAGTGATAAAGGAGGTGGGAGTGCCCAGACAACCAGGAGGTTTGCCTAGAAGCAGCCATCCTTAAAAGAGTGCGTAATAGCTCACTGGTCAAGCGCTCCTGCGCCGAAAATGAACGGGGCTAAGTAGTGTACCGAAGCTGTGGAATAGGCAACTATTGGTAGGGGAGCGTTCTGTAGTAGTGTGAAGCACTAGCGGCAAGCAGGTGTGGACGAATCAGAAGTGAGAATGTCGGCTTAAGTAGCGAAAATGTGGGTGAGAATCCCACACCCCGAAACCCTAAGGGTTCCTCCGGACGGCTCGTCCGCGGAGGGTTAGTCAGGACCTAAGGCGAGGCTGAAAAGCGTAGTCGATGGACAACGGGTTAACATTCCCGTACCGTTTGCAGTTGATGAAGGGGGACGGAGTAGGTGTTCGTCATCCGGATGTTGGTTACCGGTGCAAGTGTTCGAGGTGTTGAGGTCTGGTGAAAACAGACTGAGCTGAGGCACGAGTCCGACCCGCTACGGCGGGGAAGTGATAGTCATCAGGCTTCCTAGAAAAGCCCTATACATCTTAAACTGTAAATGCCTGTACCCTAAACCGACACAGGTGGGGTGGTTGAGAATACTAAGGGGCGCGAGATAACTCTCTCTAAGGAACTCGGCAAAATGGCTCCGTAACTTCGGGAGAAGGAGTGCCTGCCGAAAGGTAGGTGGCACTGAAGAGGCCCAGGCGACTGTTTACCAAAAACACAGGTCTCCGCTAAGTCGCAAGACGATGTATGGGGGCTGACGCCTGCCCAGTGCCGGAAGGTTAAGGAAGTCGGTCAGGAGTAATCTGAAGCTGATGACCGAAGCCCCGGTGAACGGCGGCCGTAACTATAACGGTCCTAAGGTAGCGAAATTCCTTGTCGGGTAAGTTCCGACCCGCACGAAAGGCGTAACGATCTGGGCGCTGTCTCGGAGAGAGACTCGGCGAAATAGAATTGTCTGTGAAGATACGGACTACCTGCACCCGGACAGAAAGACCCTATGAAGCTTTACTGTAGCCTGGAATTGGGTTCGGGCTTCGCTTGCGCAGGATAGGTGGGAGGCTGTGAAGAATTCCTTGTGGGGGATTCTGAGCCATCGGTGAGATACCACTCTGGCGAGGCTAGAATTCTAACCTTTTCCCGTTATCCGGGAAAGAGACAGTTTCAGGGGGGCAGTTTGACTGGGGCGGTCGCCTCCTAAATGGTAACGGAGGCGCGCAAGGGTTCCCTCAGGCTGGTTGGAAATCAGCCGTAGAGTGCAAAGGCATAAGGGAGCTTGACTGCAAGACCTACAAGTCGAGCAGGGACGAAAGTCGGCCTTAGTGATCCGACGGTACTGCGTGGAAAGGCCGTCGCTCAACGGATAAAAGTTACTCTAGGGATAACAGGCTGATCTCCCCCAAGAGTTCACATCGACGGGGAGGTTTGGCACCTCGATGTCGGCTCATCGCAACCTGGGGCGGTAGTACGTCCCAAGGGTTGGGCTGTTCGCCCATTAAAGCGGTACGTGAGCTGGGTTCAGAACGTCGTGAGACAGTTCGGTCCATATCCGGTGCAGGCGTAAGAGCATTGAGAGGAGCCTTCCCTAGTACGAGAGGACCGGGAAGGACGCACCGCTGGTGTACCTGTTATCGTGCCAACGGTATACGCAGGGTAGCCATGTGCGGAGCGGATAACCGCTGAAAGCATCTAAGTGGGAAGCCCACCTCAAGATGAGTGCTCTCACTGGGTTAGCCAGGTAAGGTCACGGGAAGATTACCCGTTAATAGATGTCAGGTGGAAGTCCAGCAATGGATGTAGCCGAGGCACACTAACAGACCGAGGGCTTGACCTCTTTTACACTCGCTTTTTCTCTATGCAGCCTTTAGGGTTTTGCTTATACACTACAATTTAATCTTATTACTCTGCCTCTTTCTTTCGATTGAGGCTTTGTTTTTTGATAATCTGGTATTCACCATGAGTTCTGAAAGGTCTGAATTATCTGAGTTAGTAGCCCCGGCTTTTCCAAGGGTTCCTACTTGGTGTCGGGCGATCGCATTAGGGATTGACGGATTTCTAGTGTTGTTGATTACTGGTTTATTAGGGGCTAGTGGCTTAGTCGGATTTTTGATATTTATGCTGCTTTGGATAGCCTCACGGGTGTTTGTAGTTTATCGAAACTATGGACAGAGCCTAGGGCGGTGGGCTTTGAATATGAGGGTAATTGATACACGATTCCACCGAACACCGCAACTGTTAGAATTATCTAAGCGCGAGGGTGTCCTGGGGTTTTTTGTGTTCTTGGCTCTAAATGGATTAGGGAATCTGGCTTTAGGCCATGCGGGTGTTGTGCTGTTACTAGTTCCCCTGATCGCTGATGGTGGAGTGGTGCTGTTTGATATGAGTCAATATCCGCAAACTTTTCACGATCGCTTTGGCGAAACTATCGTTATTGGTGTGCAACGAGGCTATTCTTTGGATATTAGAGTCAAAAATTGGATTGACAAAATGCAGCAATACCTGAAATAATAGATGATTGTGCTTTATTAAGAAATCTTTTAGGATTATGGCTAAAGGTGTTCGCATTGTAATCACGCTGGAATGCACTGAGTGTCGCACCAATACCGATAAGCGTTCTAAGGGTGTGTCACGGTATACAACGACCAAAAACCGTCGGAATACAACTGGGAGGATGGAACTCAAAAAATTCTGCACCCACTGTAACAAACATACGGTTCACAAAGAAATCAAATAGTGCTTTCAGATGACTGGTGGGAGAGTAGTCATCCCCATGAACCTAGAATCATCCATTAAACCAACAGGAGTCAAAGCCCATGAGCTATTTCCGTCGCCAAGTTTCGCCGATTGATCCGAAAACCCCCATTGATTATAAAAACATCGAGTTGTTGAAAAAGTTTATGACCGAACGGGGCAAAATTCTACCCCGGCGCATTACCGGTTTAACCTGTAAACAACAACGAGACCTGACAAAAGCGATCAAACGGGCTAGAATTTTAGCCATGCTGCCCTTTGTCAATAAAGAAGGCTGATTGAATTGGTGGAAAAGGGAACTTTAGTTGAATTCCGTATACATGGGGAGCGCCGTCTCGCTGTGGTAGCTCGCCCTGAAGGAAAAAAGCACTGGATCTTAGTTGATGACCAGGGAAATTCCCATACCGTTCATCCCAGACAAATTACCTATGAGGTAGGGGGAACGACTTATCGTCCTGCTGATATTCCCTCTTTTTATGAAGAAATACAACCCTATCTAGATCCAGCTAGTTTAGAGATAGCCTGGGAGATTTTGATTGAAGAGGGGGAAACAGTCGATCCCACAGGAATGGCATTGTTGCTATTTTCGGAGGAAACTCCGGCTCAATGTTATGCCAGCCACTTGTTGCTATGCAATGATAAACTCTACTTTAAACAGAAGGGCGATCGCTATGAACCTCGCCCTCCTAACCAAGTAGCAGAAATCAAACATCAACAGGAAGTTGAACAGCAACGGGAACAGGAAACCCAACTATTTTGGCAGCGAGTTGAACAATGTCTAGGGGGAGAGGTGGTAGAATGGCAGGGGAGCGATCGCGCCCGCCTCGATGCTTTGGAACGTTTTGCTCTGTACGGGGAGGAAGCATCCCATACGGGACCCGCCTTAGAAACCCTAAGCAGTCTTAATCGCCCTCAAACTCCCGGTGCCTCTTTTCAATTGTTGGTAGACTTGGGGATATGGAGTCTGCATGAGAACCTTTCCCTGTGGCGCAGTCAGATCCCAACCCAGTTTCCCGCAAAGGTCCTAGACGTGGCTCAATATTATCTCGAATCTCCCCAACCTGACCCAGATCAAAATCGTCGGTTCGATCTAACTCATCTGAAGGTCTATACCATTGACGACGAAAGCACCCGCGAAATTGATGATGGAGTTAGCCTCGAATTTCTCGAAGACGGAACCCAAAAGATTTGGGTTCACATTGCTGATCCTACCCGTCTAATTCAACCGGGAGATGAACTAGACCTAGAAGCGCGGCGCAGGACTACCAGCGTTTACCTACCCACGGGGATGATTCCCATGTTCCCCTCAGAACTGGCCACTGGGCCGATGAGTTTGGTGCAGGGTAAAATTTGCTGTGCCTTGAGCTTCGGGGTAGTGCTGAATGAAGATGGCAGCGTGAAGGATTATAGCATTCATACCAGCATCATCAAACCTACCTACCGCCTCACCTATGATGATGTCGATGAGATGCTGCACTTGGGTATTAAGGCTGAACCAGAAATCGAGATTTTAGGAAAGTTCGCGAAACTTCGGCAACAATGGCGTTCCTCCCAAGGGGCTATTAGTATTTATATGCCTGAATCTATGATTCAGGTGGACGGTGCTGAG
>NZ_PKGG01000030.1:0-35394 GCF_046480465.1 Arthrospira sp. PCC 8006 | reverse complement strand
CACCCTACCGCACCCTACTATTAAACTACTATGGTAATTGTAGCACTAATTGAAGATACCGATCGCCTCGATATGAGATTAAAAGAAATTCCCCCGGTTCCGGGTGTGTATTTCATGAAAGATGGTAATGAGAATATTCTGTATATTGGGAAATCTAAAAAATTGCGATCGCGCGTGCGTTCCTATTTTCGCGATCGCCATAACCATAGTCACCGGATTAACTTAATGATTCAACAGGTGACAGATATTGAATTTATAGTTACCGATACAGAAGCCGAAGCCTTAGCCTTAGAAGCTCATCTGATTAAAACCCATCAACCTCATTTTAATGTCTTGCTGAAAGATGATAAAAAATATCCCTATCTGTGTATTACTTGGTCGGAACCATACCCCCGTATTTTTATTACCAGAAAACGCAGTTTAAGCAATCCCAAAGATAGATATTATGGCCCCTATGTAGATACGGGATTATTGCGAAGTAACCTACAATTAATTAAGCGTCTATTTCCCCTGCGTCAACGTCCTAAACCCCTGTTTAAAGACCGTCCCTGTTTAAACTATGATATCGGTCGCTGTCCGGGAGTTTGTCAGGAGATGATCTCCCCAGAAGATTATCATCAAATTGTCCAAAAAGTGGCGATGGTGTTCCAAGGACGGACGGAAGAACTTATCGCCAATTTAACCGCACAAATGCAACAAGCCGCCGCTGAGTTGAACTTTGAAACAGCGGCGAAATTGCGCGATCGCCTTCAAGGTTTACAGTCCCTCAACCAGGATCAAAAAGTTTCCCTTCCTGATGAAACGGTGTCTCTCGATGCGATCGCTTTGGCTACTGATGGACAACAAGCCTCCGTGCAACTTTTCCAAATCCGCGCCGGACATTTGGTTGGTAGGTTGGGCTTTTTTGCCAAAGTTTACCCTACTGAAAAAGCCTTGACTTCCCTAGAGTTGGGGTTAATTATTCAGCGGGTTTTACAGGAACATTATCAAACCGTCGATCCTGTGGAAATTCCTAGGGAGATTTTCCTACAATATAGTTTACCAGATGCTGATTTAGTCACCGATTGGTTAAGCGATCGCAAAGGGCGCAAAGTAACTTTAATTACTCCCCAACGACAATCAAAACTCGATTTAATTGAAATGGTGGAACGCAACGCCAATTATGAGTTAATGCGCGTGCAAAAATTAAGCGATCGCCATCATCAATCTCTCCAAGATTTAACCGAAATTCTCGACCTTCCCGACCTTCCCCACCGCATAGAAGGTTATGATATCTCCCATATTCAAGGTTCTGATGCAGTCGCTTCGCGGGTGGTATTTATTGATGGTTTACCCGCCAAACAACACTACCGCCAGTATAAAATAAAGAATCCTAATGTACATTCGGGAAGGTCTGATGATTTCGCGAGTTTAGCCGAGGTGATTGGTCGCCGTTTTCGAGATTATCATAATTTAGAACCCCAGGACAAGCCTGATTTGATTATGATTGATGGTGGGAAAGGTCAACTCTCAGCCGTGGTTAAAGTTTTGCAAGATTTGGATATTTTAGAAGAGTTAAAGGTGATTAGTTTAGCCAAACGCCGAGAGGAAATTTTTGTCCCTGGTGAGTCTCAACCATTAACTACTAATCCTGAACAACCAGGGGTTGAATTATTGCGACGACTACGAGATGAAGCCCATCGATTTKCGGTTAGTTTCCACCGTAACCAACGCAGTAAACGCATGAAGCGATCGCATTTAGACGACATTCCCGGACTCGGACACCACCGCCAAAAATTGCTATTAGGTCACTTTCGGTCTATTGATTATATTCGCATAGCCACCCCCACACAACTCGCGGAAGTTAACGGAATTGGCGAAAAACTAGCCCAACAAATTTATGATTATTTCCATCCTTCTACCTGATGCAGATTAAGCTATGATATATGGTAGCTGTCGGGAAGATGTGCTATAAACAAAACTAGATTGGTCTGACTCAAAATCCTAGAATCTCAATCCTACCATGAAATTAAACGGTCCGCAAAATCATCCGACTCTCCAAAAAATACAGTGGATAACTAACCCCCTTGGTTATATGGAAAATTGCCAACGTAAATATGGAGATATTTTTGTAACTGAAATCGGGGTGGCGGGTCATCCAATTGTGTTTGTTTCCCACCCCCAAGCCATTCAAGAAATCCTCACCCGGGATAAAGAATTTACCGCCCCCGGTTCATCTAATCGTATTCTAGCGCCTGTGGTGGGGGATAAATCCGTCATTTTACTTGATGGTAAAGACCACCTAAGACAGCGAAAACTGTTAATGCCGCCTTTCCATGGGGAACGGATGTTTAATTATGGTAAATTAATCTGTAATTTGACCACAGAAATCGGCGACACTTTACCCATTGGTAAGACTTTTCTGGCGCGAGATTATGTGCAAAAAATCTCCCTGGCTGTCATTCTTAAAGCTGTGTTCGGAGTCTATGAAGGACCCCGTTACGATCGCCTGAAAAAATTAACAACTGAACTGGTCGCTGTTACCGATTCTCCTATTAGGGCGAGTATCTTATTTTTCCCGATTTTACAACAAGATTTAGGGCGTTGGAGTCCCTGGGGGCGCTTCCAAGGTTTGCGGCGCGATATCGATAAACTGCTATTAGAAGAAATCGAAGAACGTCGCCAAAATCCCGATCCAAATCGCACCGATATTCTCAATTTGATGATGTCCGCTAGGGATGAAAATGGGGAACCGATGACCTATGAAGAATTGCGGGATGAACTGTTAACTTTATTATTCGCCGGACACGAAACTACCGCCACCGCCATGGCTTGGTCTTTGTATTGGGTGCATAAACTTCCTACGGTGCGCGATCGCCTTTTATCAGAGTTAGCAACCCTCCCCCCAAATCCCGATCCGATGACTATTTATAGACTACCTTATTTAACGGCAGTTTGTCAAGAAACCCTGCGAATTTATCCAGTCGCAATGGTGACATTTCCCCGTGTTACTACTCAATCGGTGGAACTCATGGGATATCATATAGAACCCAACATAGAAGTGATTGGCTCCATCTATTTAACCCATAATGATCCGACAATTTATCCTGAGCCCAAACAGTTTAAACCAGAGAGATTTTTAGATAAAAAATACTCCCCTTATCAATATTTGCCTTTTGGTGGTGGTGTGCGTCAATGTATTGGTATGGCTTTGGCTCAATATGAGCTAAAATTAGTCCTAGCAACAGTCATGTTAAACTATCAACTAACCCTGGCTAATTCCCAGCCCGCCAAAGCCGCCCGCCGAGGGGTGACTTTATCAGCGACCGGAGGCATTCCTATGGTATTGACAGGGCGGCGATCGCTATCTCCCAACTCTGTGGGAGTTGCACCGAAAGAAACCCCGCTTCTGGGTTAACTCTTCTGGTTAAGCCCAACGGTCCCCGAAGTTACCAGGTTTATGGGGAATTTCTCCCCTATTTAATCCTTTTTGGTCTTGATTTCCGTCAGATTAACCGTATAATATTAACAATGGCTCAATTTTTCATGGAGATGGGATTCTGAAATCTCAAAAATTACTAATGATTGATACATTCAATTGTTCCCCCCAACAGTTAGCCATTTGGCTGAGTCGTTTGGTGGAAATTTTGCGGAGTCAAGGTGGTTTAACTTGGCATAACTTTGTTCACAGCGTCGCTGGTAAAACCGCCATCATAGAAATTGATGGCATTCAGTTGAGATTAAATGCCAATCATAGCGAACCTCTCCAGGTAGATATTACTGATAATTCCGATAATTCCGAGTCAGTGGAAGCCTTTAATTTTCGCAGCGAAGCCGAAACCTTGCGAGATTTAATTGGGGGTCGGTTGACCTTAGATAAAGCTGTAGCGACGGGTAAAATCAATTTGCGGGGAACTTTATCAGAGTTGTTGGGTATTCATAAACTAGCAATGAATATTATCGCCGACAGTGCCATTAATCCTCAACTACAGCAACTGTGGAAAGAATTTGACGATCTGTGGTTCCGTCCCAGTTTTCCTCCCCCAGTTTTGTCTCTGGAAGAACAAACAGCCCAGCACGGGGAATTAATTCGGAATGTCCCGAATGATGTACTGACAATTGAGGTGTAAGCGGAGGAGAAATGTGGAAAAACTCACTGTGGAGGGAGAAATTATTTTTTTCGTTTAGCCGTGGTCTCTCGACTTTTCCCCGCTCCCAAATTTCGTCAGACTCGAAGGCGAAAAAATAGGGTCAATCATCTTTTGTCTGATGCCCCGAACTTGAGTCAGATTCTCTGGATTTTGTCAACCTTTATTTTCATATGTTTACTCTGATATGCTATCTGAATTATTCCATAAATTTGGTGTGCCGTTTTTTCTGTCAGTAGTCCACGATCCAAATCTTTGTATTTCTTGGTCACAATTTGGTGAAGATACTCTAATTTTAGAGTTGATTTCCAGAAATAAATCCACCCTATTTAGCAATTACTATGTTGATATCGGTGCTTATCATCCCAGTCGATTTTCTAACACTAAACTTTTGAGTATGATGGGATGGAAAGGTATGAATGTAGATCCCAATCCTCAATCTGTGAAACTATTTGAACAGGAACGTCCCCAGGATATCAATCTAAATCTAGGTGTTGCTTCTTATGAAGGGGAGTCAGAAATCTATTGTTTTCGCGAAGGTGCTATCAACACTTTTAATGAGGAAATGGCCGAATATTTTATCAGACACGAATGGGAGTTTTTGGGTAAGCAAAAAGTAAAGGTACTCCCCCTTAACCAGCTACTTGACACTTATCTTCCTGAAGAAATTAAAGATTCCGAAATTGGTTTCTTAGACATTGATTGCGAAGGTTTAGACAAGGAGATTATTCTCAATTTGGATATTAATCGCTATCGGCCTTATATCATTGCAGTTGAGGCACATGATTTCAATCTTATGCATCCTCTCTCTCACGAAATTGTTCAGTTTCTGATCGCTGCCGATTACCAGTTGGCTGCTTACACCGGACCCACTCTTTTGTTTAGACGGTCAGCGTAATGGTATTTACGTTGGGAAGTTTAATGAAGCCTTTTAGATATGAATCTTGAAGTTGGGATGGTTGGTTAGAGTTTTTCATCGGTTAAAGTTATAATAGAATTGAAGCCAGATTTTCAGAATTAAACATGGTCGATCGCATCGTATTAGCAACCTATGGTTCTTTGGGTGATTTGTATCCTTATTTGGCGATCGCCCGAGGATTAAAAGCCAGGGGGTATCAGCCGGTCATCGCCGCCGCCGAAAAATACCGCCCTTATGTGGCGGCGGCGGAAATCGAATTTCATCCTTTGAGGGAAAGGATATGGGAACACGATAACAAATTCATGCAAATGCTAATGGACTCCCAACGGGAGGTCGAATACATTATTTGTTATCAATTGATGCCCCACTTGCGGGCGACTTACACCGACTTGATGGCAGCGGTACAGAGGGCGGATCTGCTAATAACTCATCCGCTGGTTTTGCCTGCTGCGATTGTAGCCGAACAAACCCAAATTCCTTGGATTTCAACGGTTCTATCAGCCTTTATGTCAGTTTACGATTCGCCTGGGGGCGATAGCTTCGCTTCACGCACCGAGGCGATCGCTTCCCCAGTCTCAGAGTATGAACGGTGTTTGCAATGGGTAGCCAAAGATGCCAAACAACGCCAACTCCGCTGGATGGTTCGCCATTGGAGTGCCCCCCTGCGCCAACTGCGTGGTTCGTTGGGACTCCCACCAGGCCCAGATCCCCTGTTTGAAGGGCAGCATTCCCCCGATTTAGTGCTGGCTTTGTTTTCCCAGGTTTTTGCCAGACCCCAACCGGACTGGCCTAGGCAAACTGTCGTCACCGGGTTTCCGTTTTATGATAAACCCCACAATCAGGGGTTATCTGAGGAACTGAGAGAGTTTTTAGACAGCGGGCCGCCACCGATAGTGTTTACTTTGGGTTCAACGGTGGTGTGGACTTCCGGTAATTTTTACTGGTCTAGTGCGATCGCCGCCCACCAATTGGGTTATCGGTCAGTGCTAATGATGGGCCCTGGGGCGGATAGTCTCAGACCGGACCAATTGCCCGAAGGTGCGATCGCCGTCAATTATGCCCCCCACGGGCAAATTTTCCCCAGGGCGGCAGCGATCGTCCATCATGGAGGCATGGGAACCACAGCAGAAGCATTGCGATCGGGGCGGAGAATGCTGGTGGTTCCCCACAAATACGACCAGCCAGAAAATGCCGCCCGCGTCGTCCGCCTCGGGGTCGCCCGAATGCTCCTACCCCAACAATATACTGCGGAGTTGGTAGCTGCCGAACTTCGACAACTGTTGTTTGAAGAACAATATACCCAGAAAGCCGCTGCCATTGGAAAAGCGATCGGGGCGGAAAATGGAGTAGAAACAGCCTGTGATGCGATCGCCAACTTGATGAGCCAATACCGGAGTCGGAAACCCGCCAGATATTCCGGCTCCCCTAATGATTCTCAGATCACATATTCCCCGTAAACTAAGCCGGTGGCGAGCCATGTTTTTTCTCCTAGTTTAAGGGTAACGGCGGCGCGGCCAGTCAGTTCTTCAATAAAAGTATATTGCCGTTGTTGATTGTCGGGGACGATTAATTCCACTACCGACTCAAAATCAATCTCAATTAGCAATTGGTCTTGGTCATCAGCGGCGATAATTTCTAAGGTGCTGGGGGTTTGCAATAAGCGATCGCTAAATAATAGCGCCATAATTCCCGGCAACCTGGGGGGAATGACAGCCACCTCCGACCAGTCCCAATTAATCTGTAAAGTGGCACCCAAAAACACTTTTCGCAATTGGTGATTGACATAAATAAAAATATAGGGAAAGCCGCCTTGGGAATGGTCTTTGTTGGTGCGTCTGTCCAATACCAAAGTGATGGACGTGCCATCAATGCAGGTGCTAAAAGCGACGAACCACTCCCAACCGATATCTTCCCCCCAGCGGAAGCGGCCAAAATTGCGATCGTGGTAGCAAAACCAGTTCGGGTGAATGGGAAACGATCGCCCAGCAACGGATAAGTTTCCCCTCACTTGCAAGCCCGGTACTAATCCCCAGCCGATGAATCCACTGCCAAACGGTGAATTTTCTGTGACTAATAGGGGGGTGGCTGTAGCTGTCGCCTCCAATTCAATGAATAGCTGCGATCGCCGATCTTCTACTTCTAACCGCGTCTGGGTTCCGTTGACTTGCAATTCCATCCCTTCACCTTGCCAATGTACGGGTTCCGGGCTGATTTGACTGGGGTTCCACTCTTGGGAAAAAGTCGTTCCGAAACTGGCAAAAGGGGCGCTCTGGCTACAGTCGAGCCCTTGAAAATCAGTCGRAACTGTCACCATCAAACTGGTTTGAATTTCTCCAGTTCCCGGTCTGGCGATCGCCGTCAGATTCACCAGCACTCTAATCTGAGTATCAGGATCTAATAATACATAATGATACCAATCTTTCCAATCTAGGGGGGCGGTGGGATCCTCGAGAGGGATTCGCAGTTGTTCCACTCGGGCAAGTGTTTGTTCGTCAATGGTCATTTTGGCGCTAGAAATTAACTACAATTGGGCGGTGGATAACTTATCGTTGTAGGGAACCTGGCTCGCTGAGAACGTCTTTAATTGGCGGGGTGGGGGTGGGGGCGGGTGGGGACACGGACGGTGCGCTAGAGGCGATCGCCTCCAATGTCGTAGCTATCCTGGGGGAAACACAACTGAGTCCCAAAACAATCTTGAGAAACCAAGCCTCCCCATCTATTCCTAATTGGTTCACCAAGTCCGCCGCCGAAGTCTGGGAAGTAGGGATTGGGGAACCAGCAATATCCCACAACCACTGTTCCCAAAACTTGAGCAAACCCGCCCTAGAAGCCGGAGTCCCCACGGAATTGTGAAAAGCGGTAGCCGTGGCTTGACTGACGACGATCCAACGGGGGACTTCGGCGGCGGCTAAACTCAAAACCCCATTTTTGCAGAACCGGGTGAGTCGCAATCGCTCTAGTAGCATTCGACCTGGGGGGGTTCTGGCATAGTCGTCCCCTTTTTGGGCGAAAATTAGCAATAATTCTAACACCAACCAACGAGCCGGAAGTAAGTCTAATTCTGGCAATCGCGTCCCTAAATGATACAAGCAACCCGCTATGGTTTGGGGGGGAGGGGTGGCTGGGTTTAATGGCTCAATTTTCTGGGTGGCGATCGCCTCTATATGGGAAGCAATTCGAGGCGACAATGACATCAATCCTAGTAGAAAATAACCCAACCAGCGATCGCTATCTGTTCCCAGTTTAGCCACAAATTCTGTGAAAGGTGCGTCAGAAATCAAATGCTCCGGTGTTGATTGAAATTCTCCGAATCTGACGCACCCTACAAATAATGGGGCGACGATGGGTTTAGCCGTTTCTGGGGCTTCTACGTCGCTTTCTGCCAAACTCAACAGCCACCTTTCCCAAATATAAAGCAGGCGTTGTTCCCGGCGATCGCCCTTGAGGACTTGACCGGACATCGATAAAGTTTCCGAAATCCAATCGGGGACTTTTGCCGTAGCCAGCACTGTCGATACAGTTGAGAAAAAAGCGGTTTGTCGCAGTTGCGAGAACAGTTTTACACCCTCCGGGGTGCCGGTGTATTCCTCTCCTTTTTGGCTGATGGCTACTAATAATTCTGCCACCAGCCAGCGAGAAGGAATGCGATCGAGGTCGTTCAATGCCGAAATCAATCCCCAGGCATTTTGGGTGGTTATGTCATAATAAATTGACGATTTATTATCCGCTAATTCTCTCGATGGAAAGCTGATATTAACCAGATATTCTCTAGGCTTTTTCTCGGCAATTTCAGCTTGAATATTGAGGATGATTAACAGAGGTTCCTCAAGTAATCCGGGAAATCTTAGCCAACTTTTAATAACCTGTCCTGGTGGCAGTTCTAAAGGTAGTTTTACCCTCACAGTTTGAGTGGCTTTTCCCGCACCAGAACCTAGATAAATATAGTCAGGTTCCACCGGATTAATGGTGGCGAAAATATCCCCGTTCTCGGCGAGCCAATTATCTAAAACTGGTCGCACCAGTAGGGTTTCACCGCTATTATTATGCAGGGACAGTCTCAGCACCAGTTCACCGCCGGGGTGAATTTCAGCTTCGACTGGGGGGGGCATTGCCATCGGGTTTTTATCTTCGATCATCTTGACAATCTCTCTATTTTATGGTAAAATAACTTACTCAATACAACTTGATTTTATGGTGGGTCAATCCTCCTTAAAATGAGCAAGGGGCTATGGCTCGTATCATAACCCCCAAAAATGCTATAAATTTCGATAAATCACATAGTTAATTAATTCTTTCAGAAAGCGGCGATCGTGAACCGGGGTCTGCCATTTTTCCCCTGGTCTGAGCGGAGTTTTCGGTTCCATAAAATCCAGACTGTCCAAAATCTGGGCAGCTTTTTGAGCCAAAGATCTAGCCACAGCCCAACCATGTTCGATGCTACCATACTGGCGCATTTTCTCCATGACAAATTCTACCTGTTCCGGGGTCTTTTCCGGTCGGGGGGTGGCGAGAATTTCCAACATTCGGCGGGATTCGACTGGACTACTATGGGCGATCGCATGATTGAGCATCAAAGTTCGTTTTCCCTCATAAATATCTCCGCCAATTTCCTTCCCATAAGCCTTCATATCTCCCACCAAGTTTAATAAATCATCTTGGATCTGAAAAGCAATGCCTAAAATCATGCCAAACCGAGTAACTCCCGCCAAAGGTTCCACCAAATCTTGAGGGTTAGCCGAGGAATTCCCCACAATCAAACCGATGCGACAGGGGGTCATAAAAGAATACCAGCAGGTTTTTTTGACGCACATTTTAAAATAATCGCGATCGCTTAAATTTTGGGTATTTTCTGCCACCCAATCCAATTCCATCGCCTGTCCTTCCACCGATTGACGCGCCATAAACTCAATTTCGTGGAGTACATTAAGAGTTTTGGTTACCCCGATCGCCGATAAATTTTCCAGCAACAAACCAACAGCCAGTACATTGGTTGCATCCCCGACATTAATCGCCCGGGGAATGCCAATATTGTGGTGTAACGTCCCTTTTCCCCGGCGGGACTCTGACCCGTCCTCAATATCATCGTGAATCAGAAACGCATTGTGATACAGTTCCAAAGCCGCCGCCGTCGATAGCGCCACCTGTCCCATGCCACCCATCGCCCGCGCCGCACTAATACACATGGTGGGGCGCAGCATTTTACCTCCCCGAAACGGGTAATCGAGCAACAAATCATATAAGGGTTCGTAGGAACCGATAATTTCCCGCCGCCTACCAATAAATTCCTGAATTTTGGCCCCGATCGCGATTCGGGAGTCTTCTAGTGCTTGGTTAATAATGGTTTTATCAAACTGCGTCGGTTCCGATGTCGGGAGGATCGCCTCCGACACGATATTTAAGTCCGCTTCCAGGTTCGCATCTTCCGGCAGAATCGAACCCCGGTTATTTTTACCGTCGGGAATGCGATCGCCAAGGGTTGCGGATGCCACATCGTTGACTGCAATGGTCGCGGTTTGGGGAGTGCGATCGCCAAGCGGCACCGTAAGGCGCGTAGGGGCGGATGCCACATCGCCATTAGCATTGGAAACCGCGATCGTTTGGGGAACACAGGACTGTAATTCACCAGCCGAGTCCGTTTCCTCAGTCGGAAGAAATGGCACAACAGACTTACCATTCCCACAGCCATTTTCCCCCAATTGAGCGATCGAGGAAGTAGATTTTTCCAACTTATCCGATACCGAGTCACTCTTGACCCCTAAAAACATCAAATTGAGCAGGATTCCCCAAACCGTAAAATACAACAGGATTCCCCAAAAGACTAAATTGGATGGAGGGCTAAGACCGAGCCAATTTAACAGCAATTCAAACATTGATCAAGTACAGCTAGAAGGGCAGCTAGAAGGGCAGATAACCACCATTAAAATCGGATACATTTTGGCATTATTCATCATTGCCTAGTGCTAGACAGGCAAAGAAAGCCAATTGACAATCTTTATAGAGGCTATCCCTAGGGATAGCCACTTATTTACATCAATCAATGACAAAAAGCTCACCCCACCCGGTCACATCAGACAATGTAACCGGGTTTGATGATGGATTTCAACAATGGGAAATTGATACCATCAACGGTAGAATAATTTGTCGTTGGGATTACCTTTATTAGGCAATTCCTAACAGTTGCTTCTGGGCATCATCAAGTTTAGCCCCCGTGAGGTTCGCATTACTGAAGTTAGCCCCAGTGATGTTGGCTCCCCGCAGGTCCGCATTTGTCAGGTTGGCATTGGTGAAGTTAGCCCCAGTCATGTCGGTTCCTTGCAGGTCGGCATTTGTCAGGTCAGCACCACAGAAGTTAGCATAGCCCAGATAGGAATAGCTGAGATTGGCATAGCCCAGATAAGCGTGACAGAAATTCGCGTAAGCCAAGCTAGCCTGGTTTAATTGGGCTCCAATTAGCTTCGCCTGACACAAGTTAGCAAAACTCAGATCCGCTTCGGTGAGGACCGCGTAGCTTAAATCGGCAAAACACAAGTTAGCATAGCCCAGATAGGCATAGTTGAGATTGGCATAGCCGAGATAGGCGTGACAGAGATACGCGTAACCTAAGTTAGCCGCGACCAGGTTAGTGGCTCCTAAGTTGGCTGCACACAGGTAGGAAAAGCTCAGATCGATACCACTCAGATTCATTTTGCTCAAGTCTACTTGCGGCAAGTAACTATTCGGAAAATCTCGCTTGCCCATGTCATACGGAAACTTTATCTTTGTGTAGCCTGGGGGTGTGGGGGCGCAGCCACCCTGTGGTGGTTGTATGAAACTAGACCAGTCAACATTCGGCGGGGTCGGTTGTGGCTCCTCTGAACCCCCACTGGGCTGGGTCGGTTTCTCGCCTTCATTTGAACTGCCACTTGGTTTCTCTTCCCACCAGGAGGGGGCTGCATCGCCAATCGAAGGCCATTCTAGCCAGATACCAGCTTTATTGGTCAAACCTAGTTGGCCGGGACGGCAAGACTGGGAGCCTTCTTTGGCTGTGGTTTGCAAGTTCCCAACCGGGTCGGCCATTTCAATGTTAAATACACTCCGGGCTGGGACGGCATTGGCAGGGTTCCCACCAATCACAAAGTGCAGTGTTCCTCTCGCGCCTTTACTCAGATCGATTTGCGTGTCCGGGTCGGTGTAGAAAAACTCCCTCAAATCGGTGTGGTAGACTATCTCTTGGTCGTTCGCAGTTTGGGAATTTCCGTAGACAAAGTACCCTTTGCCATAGGTTTGGTTATTGTTAGTGACTGTCCTGAAGTACACTTTCACCATGATTGAAGTCCTTAATTTTGAAAGGCAATAAAATATCGAAATCGCAGTCTTTGCTGAACTAGACTCGGTGACGTAACAACGCCATCGAAAGTCATCACAAATTAGCCCCCTCTCCCAACTGTCTGGTGGAGCATATTTTGGGGTGTGACCAATCACCGACCTATGCCATGACATGACCGCGCGATCATGATACTGGATAGATCACATTGGCTAATTTTTGAGACTAAAACCCTCTTCCTGGGTTGATTTTCAAGCCCAGTTCAAGCTCTAGACTTGATGATGCACCTGATCGCAACTTAGACTAAGTTCTTTGAAACCACCACAGATGGCGTTCAAGCCAGAAACTAGACGCGCACTACTGGCGATATGCTTCGCTGTCACTGCCCAATGGAAAATCAGTTCAGCGGTTAACCTAAGTTGGCAACCAACATAACAAATTTGCCGTTTTTTGTCAACTAAAATACAATTTTTATTGTGAAGATTTATGAACAGGCAACGAACACTATTTAGAGAGCCTAAATGGGCCATATATATAATATATATAATGGTGTCCTCGCCTGGGTCAACACTCCCTAGATCCGTTTATGGTGGCCATGGGACTTTTTCAGCGATCGCTTTCCTAATTTCTCAAGAAGGGGTAACTTTTTCAGCGACCGGAGGCATTCCTATGGTATTGACAGGGCGGCGATCGCCATCTTCCAACCCTGTGGGAGTTGCACAGAAAGAAACCCCGCTTTTCGGTTAACTCTTCAAAAGCAATTCCCTTATTGTTATAATAATCAAAAAGGTAGTCGGAGAAATATAAATGAATACTTCTATTATCGATCGGGTCGTTGAACAACTCAAAGTCATGCCACCGCAAAAGCAATCGCAGGTACTTGAGTTTATTGAGACATTACTCAAAGCTGAAGTTCGAGGGACTCCAGGAAGGCAGTTACTACCTTTTGCTGGTTCAATTCCGTCCGACGATCTTCAGTTAATGAGTGAGGCGATCGCCCAAGACTGCGAGTCAATCAATTTATGAATAATTCGGGACTTTTTGAGCGATCGCTTTCCCAATTTCTAAAGAAGCCGTGGCCGCTGGTGATGGCGCATTACAAACATGAAGCGCACGGGGACTTTCTACAATTAGAAAATCATCCACTAATCCCCCATTAGGCATTAACGCCTGTGCGCGCACTCCCGCATGGGTGGGGATGATATCCTCCCCTGTTATTTCCGGGATTAATCGTTGTAAACTCCGTACAAATGCCGCTTTACTAAAAGACCTGACAATTTCTTCCACCCCATCACTCCAATATTTAGCCGCCAGTTTCCACAGTCCTGGATAAGTCAAAATTTCCATTAATTCACCCAAATCAACATCAGTTTTTTTATAACCCTCCCTTTTGAGGCTTAAAACTGCATTAGGTCCCGCGTGTACCGAACCATCAATCATCCGCGTAAAATGCACCCCTAAAAATGGGAAATTGGGGTTAGGAACTGGATAAATTAAATCCTTGACTAAATATCTTTTTTCCGGGATTAACTCATAGTATTCTCCCCGAAATGGGATGATTTTAGCTGGGGGTTTTACCTGGGTTAATTCTGTGATGCGATCGCTATAAAGACCAGCACAATTAATCACAAAATCCGTCACAAATTCTCCCTGGTTAGTGGCTAATACTAAACCCTGAGAAGTTTCCGTGATTTTATGCACCTTAGTATTTAACCGTAAATCCCCCCCTTTTTCTGCCACTAAATCCGCATATTTGGCGCTCACTTCACTATAGCTAACAATCCCCGTAGACTCAACTTTAATCGCCGCCAAACAACGCACATGAGGCTCAATTTCTGCCACCTCTTCCGGCATAATTTTAGCGACAGGAATTTGATTATCTAAGCCTCGTTGATAGAGATTATCTAACAATGGCAATTCTTCCGGATCCGTGGCTACAATTATTTTACCACAGACATCATATTTAATTCCCTGCTGTTCACAAAAGTTAACCATTGATAAATTCCCCTGGCGGCAGAGAGTCGCCTTGAGGCTACCTGGTTTATAATAAATACCAGAATGGATAACCCCACTATTATTACCAGTTTGGTGAAAAGCCCAAGATTTTTCTTTTTCCAAGATGATAATTTTAGCCTTTGGGTGAGTTAGACTTAATGAATAAGCAGTAGATAGTCCGACAATGCCACCACCAATAATTGCTAAATTGTACATAATTTCGAGAATTTCCTGAATTGATTGCGTTGTGCTATAAATATTGAACAGGCACCTTTTCAAACCATCTTAAAATTCATGAATGATCTGATTTGGCTGCTGATTTGCTCCAGTTTAGTATTCCTGATGCAGCCCGGGTTTATGTGTTTGGAGTCGGGGTTAACCCGTTCCAAGAATAGCATTAATGTTGCTATCAAAAATCTAGCTGATTTCGGAATTTCCGTCTGGCTATTTTGGGCGATCGGCTATGGGCTAATGTTTGGCACCTCCCAATTAGGACTTTTCGGTTCTAGTTACTTTTTTTTGGATGTTAGTAACATCCCCAGTGTAGCTGCTTTTTTCCTATTTCAGACCATGTTCTGTAGCACCGCCACCACCATTGTTTCTGGGGCGGTGGCTGAAAGAATGCGATTTACAGCCTATTTAATTGTAGCTGGTTTTACCTCTGGCTTAATCTATCCCATTTTCGGACATTGGGCTTGGAATGGTTTAAATAATGGTGTCAATAATGGTTGGCTAGATCAGTTAGGGTTTATAGACTTTGCTGGCTCCACTGTTGTGCATAGTATCGGGGGATGGGTAGCCCTCGCTGCTTTATTAGTAATTGGACCCCGCGCCGGGCGATTTCCTAAAGGTAAAAGTCCCCGCAAAATTCATGGCTCTAATTTGCCTTTATCGGTGTTAGGAGTGATGCTACTTTGGATAGGTTGGCTGGGGTTTAATGGTGGTAGCGCCTTGGTTTTAAGCAATCAAATTCCCGTGATTATTGTGAATACTATTTTAGCCGGGGTGGCGGGAATGTTGGTGCGTTTATTTATGGCTTGCTGGCGCACAGGTTCCATAGAAATAGAATGTTTAATTAATGGTTCTCTGGCTGGACTGGTGGCAATTACTGCCTCTTGTAACGCTGTGGGAACTTTGCCAGCTATAATCATTGGAGCCTTGGGCGCAATTATTACTATGATGGTATCTACACAATTAGTTAAGTGGCGCATTGATGATGCTGTAGATGCGGTGGCGGTTCATGTGGGGGCGGGAGTTTGGGGAACTTTGGCAGTGGGTTTATTTGCCCGTTTAGATGTGCTAAATACAGGCTTAAATCGCTTTAGTCAAATAGCTGTACAAGTTTTGGGAACAGTTAGCGGCGCTATCTGGGGATTTTTAGTTAGTTTAATTTTGCTTTTGATTATCAATAGATTCTACCCTTTACGGGTTTCAGAAGACGGCGAAAATATCGGACTAAATATTTATGAACATCGGGCTAAGTCGGAAATTTATGAACTGTTTAAGGTTATGGACTTTCAAGCTCAAACTAAGGATTTGAGTTTGCGGGTTCCGGTGGAACCATTTACGGAAGTTGGACAAATTGCCACCCGCTATAATTATGTGATGGATACCTTAGAAGAAGCGGTGCGAAAAACTGAGGCGATCGTTGAGACTGCTACTGATGCTATTCTTACTTTTACGACATCTTCTCTGGTGGTTTTGACTGCCAATCCTAGCGCTGAAGCAGTTTTTGGTTATAGTCAACAAGATTTGATTGGCATGAAAATTAGTGGATTAATTACGGAAAGTTTTAATTCTAAAATCTGGGATAATTCCTTAATCAATCAATGGTTAAAAAAACCTTGTCAAGGGGCGATCGGATGGCGGGCTGATGGTTTTAATTTTCCGGTAGAAGTTACCTTAAATCAGGCTCAATTAGGAGCCCGATCATTTATGATTGGCACTTTTCGAGATATTACTGAACGACACCAAGCCCAAGAGTCCCTGGCTTCAGCATATCAAGAAATTAAAATGCTTAATCATCAACTCCATGATGAAAATAAATATCTCAATATGGAGTTGGAAATTACCCGCCGCCTACAACGTTTGCTGTTACCGAGTGAAGCAGAACTTGAGGAAATTAAAAGCCTGGATATTGCGGGTTATATGGAACCTGCTACAGAAATAGGAGGTGATTATTATGATGTTCTCGCCTTTGGCGGCGGGGTGACTATCTGCATGGGAGATGTCACGGGACACGGTTTAGAAAGTGGTATGGTGATGTTAATGGCTCAAACTGCTGTCAGAACTCTACTAGAAGCAGGAGAAACTGATCGAGTTAGATTTTTGGATGTTCTGAATCGAACTATTTACCTAAATGTGTTAAGAATGAACTGTGATAAAAATATGACTCTGGTATTGCTTGATTATCAAGGTGGAGAAATCAGAATCTGCGGTCAACATGAGGAAGCAATTTTAGTTCGTAGTGATGGAAATGTCCAACGAATTGAAACTATTGATCTGGGTTTCCCGATTGGATTGGTTGATGATATCTCGGAGTTTATTAGCCATTATACTACCTATTTAAATGCTGGGGATGTGGTGGTTTTATATACTGATGGTATTACTGAGGCAGAAAATGCAGATGGGCTTCACTATGGAGTTGACCGACTCTGTGCCGTGGCTGCCAAAAATCGTGATCTGACTGCTGCTGAAATTCGACAGTCTATTATTCATGATGTTATGGAATACATCGGTAATCATCAGGTTTATGATGATATGACTATCTTAGTGTGTAAACAGCGCTAATTTCTAAATCATTAATAATCACCATAAGCAAATATACTGCCTACCTTCGACACCAGAAGCCCTCAACTACCCCCAGCCAAGCTGTCTATTTCTTGGGAGAGAGATAGATGGATGAAAGTAAAATTGTGTGGTATTATAACTACATGGTTAAGTAATAGGTGATCTATGTTAAGGGCTTTGTCAAAATTCGTTTTAGGGCTACTGGTGGCAGTTTTCCTTCTGGGTAGCTATAGGACGACTCCAGTCTATGCTGGGGTTGTTCCCGAAGAATTGGCTAAAGCAGTTGAGGCGATCGAAAATCTGGATGGGTTGCGTAGGGGTTTAGCTTCGACGCTAGAAGGACAAACCACAGAACCGACCGGACAAACTTTTAAAGAAGTTTGTAAACCGGTGGGAATGCAAGCAAAACAACTCAGCGAAGATAATGGATGGCAGGTTAAACAAATTGCTAATAAATATCGCAACCCGGCTCACGCTCCTGATAATTTACACGCTAAAATGGCGTTAGCACAATTTGAACAAAACCGGGAATTGATGGGATTTTGGGAACCAGAAACTATTGATGGTAACTCTGGTTTCCGTTACTATCGCCGGATTAATGTTGAGGCTACTTGTTTGGCTTGTCATGGTTCCCAAAATAGCCGCCCTCAGTTTGTGAAAGATAAATACCCTCAAGATTTGGCTTTTGATTTTAAGGAAGGGGATTTGCGGGGAATGTATGCGGTGTTTATCCCAGAAATTCAAGCTGCTTTAGAGGCAAAATAATGTTAATTAATGTCAGAAAAAATTTCAGAAAATTGGTGTCGATTTTGTTGCTAATTATTCTGCCTTTGCTGTTGGTTATGGTTCCGCCTCAACCAGCGATCGCCTTAATTCAACAACAGGAGGAGGCCCCCGGACAGATACTTTATAAATCTCGCCATAGTTTGAGAGATAATCAAGGTAATTCTTGGCAGGTGGTTCTGTTTAAGCGGGTCAAAAATGGGGAGGTCAAGGATGTGAATTTGCGCTTGGTGGGGTTTCCGGGGTCGGTAACATTTAATCATCCTGAACCCTTGCAAATTGTGGTCGGTAATGGTACAATTATCGAGGCGGTAGATGAGTTTGGCGAAAAAGCACCCGGCCCGAATGTTGGACAATACAATTTAACGGATGTTTTGCCCAAAATTTCCCCAGCCGATGAAATCGAGCTTTACTTGTCGATCGCTGAAACAAAATGTGCGATCGCTATCCCGTCTCCAGTAGTTCTGGAATGGAAGGCGATCGATAATCCTGGTTAATAATTTCTTAGGGTGGAGAAAAATAATTGTCTCCACTCTATCCCTGATTAGGGTTGACTGGGTGCATCTAAAAACGGTGGAATAGGACAGTTAAGAGAAATCACGATCGCCCTTAGTAACTCGGCTTGGTCTAAGGTGACATGGTGATCAGCCAGGACAGTATAGGCGCAAGCATCAACTACCGCCTGTTTAAGTTTGGGTGCGGCGAGTTCCAGACGTTTGAGGCTTTCACCGACTTGAGTTAAACTATATTCACCGGGCGCGGTGGGTAAAGTTTCCCCAGAATTTTTAGGTAGGCGCAATAGTCCGGCTTGAAAAGCGATATCAACCGCTCCCGGAGAATCTTGGCCGACGCGAGCCAAAGCTGATAACACAGTAACACAATCAGACCAAATCTGTTTAATGTCAGTAAACTTAACTTTAGATTCCGGTTGTGTACTCGGAAAGTAGTTAGTCAACCGTTGACGCAACACAACAAAAATCGCATACTCGGACAGACTCAGATGATTGTCAGCCTTAATCAAAACCCTGGCTTGTTTCAGCAGTTGGGTACACTGGCTAACACTTCCACCACGCAAAGCAGGTATGGCTAAATCAATCAACGGTAGACGAGTCCGCGCGTTCAAACTCTCCAGGTAGGGACTGAGGTTTTCGATCATTTCCAACACTGGCGGCGGGGAGGACTCTCGCAAGGAAGACATTTGGCGATCGCGCACTTCTGGGTCTGTATGCAACAATAAACTATAGATAATGGCGATCGCTCCATTTATATCACGGGTAGCCATGCGTACAGGTTCGGGAATATCCGCCAAAAACCCCCGCACATTATCAAGATGTTTGGGGTTGGTAGTCCCCACTCCGGCGACTACCCTATCAGGTGAAACTGACAACGACTCCGGTTGAGGCTGCGCTTGAGGCGATGAACCCGCAAACCCCGCCACCATTTCATTACCGGAAGCTATAGACGACATAGAGGGATTATTTCCGGTTTCTTCCACCGACCAAGTGCGACCGGCGAAACCTTCCAAACGCTTAACCCTTTCTTTCACAGGGGGATGAGTTGCAAAGATTTGTCCGAAACTCTCAAAAATCCCTGTAAACGCCTCCCCAAAAAACAGGTGACTAGCTTCTTCAGCCCTAGGATTTCTTACCTTAGAACCAGATTTATAACCCGCAATCTTTTGTAGTGCGCCACTAATACCGTCAGGGTTGCGGGTAAACTGAACTGCAGAAGCATCCGCTAAAAACTCCCGTTGGCGAGAAACGGCACTTTTGATTAACCTTCCGCAAAAAAAGCCGACCCCGCCAATAACTACCATTCCTAAACCAATAATCAATCCCGAATCTTTGCCCTTTGACGACGATTTGCCACTACCTCCCCCTAAAAAACTACCCCTTAACATTACCCGACCTATAAGATAAATGAAAATCAAACCCTGAATTACTCCGATTAGTCGCAGATTTAGGCGCATATCTCCATTGAGAATATGGCTAAATTCATGGGCGATTACTCCTTGTAACTCATCGCGATCGAGTTGTTCTAAACAGCCTCGCGTTACCCCAATTACTGCGTCATTGGGAGTAAATCCCGCCGCGAAAGCATTGATTCCCTGTTCTTCCCCCAAAACATACACTTCGGGAACGGAAATTCCAGAGGCGATCGCCATTTCCTCGACAATATTAAGTAGTCGTTTCTCCAGTTCATCCCCGGTCATGCGATCGACTAATGTTCCCCCCAAATCCTCAGCGACTACCTTACCTCCCCCCCGTAATTGAATAGATTTCTGGACACTTCCCGCGCCGACAGTGCCGATAACTCCCAAGGCGACTAAGAACAACAGTTCCGGTTGCCATACTAACCGATCAAACTGTGCAAATACCACCACCCCATATAATAGGATAATCATCACAATCACAGCCACCACAAACAAACCCAGCAAATAAACCGTGTTTTGTCTGGCTTGGTCTTGATGCTCAAAGAAATTCATAATTAGAAGGAAACGTTAGGAACTTCTTTCACCTCTGGGGATGATTCTTCTAGTAATTGAGCTTCTTGGAAATTGAAGCTACTAGCCACCAAATTACTCGGAAATACATCCTTTTTGGTATTGTAAACAGTTACGGCATCGTTAAAAGCCTGTCGCGCAAAAGCAATCTTATTTTCAGTAGAGCGCAACTCTTCCATGAGTTGATCCATGGATTTGTCAGCCTTTAAATCGGGGTAGGCTTCCGACAGAGCAAATAACCTTCCTAATGTACCCGTTAAAGCGGCTTCCGCCTGTCCTAATTCTTGCATAGCTTGGGGGTCGCCAGGGTTCGAGGCTGCTTGATTCGTGGCGGTAACAGCAGCATTGCGAGCGGCAATAACTGCTTCTAAGGTTCCCCTTTCATGAGCCATATAACCCTTGACTGTTTCGACCAAATTCGGGATTAAATCATGGCGGCGTTTGAGTTGAACATCAATCTGAGCATAGGCATTTTGATAGCGTCTGCGTAGGCGTGCTAGGCTATTATATGCCTGGACACCTACAATAGCCACCAGGATGACCACAACAATACCGATGACAAGCAAAACGGCGAAAATTCCAGCAAGTATCTCCACAGTCTAGGATCTCCTTGGTGTGTGTCTGCATGGTTCGCGGATTTGACGCGGGTTATACTCGGTGTATCAAGCTCGATTAGTTTAATTATGTTTTCCCAACCTAAAAGAAGTAACCCGGCTATGGGGCGCATTATAACATAATCAAATCTGGCTAACCACAAATTGTTACACTTTTTAACTTAACCCGCACTCCCACCCCGGACAAAATAGAAACTGGCTACTTGGCTTCCCCAGTGTACTCGAGGTGTGGTTAGAATCTACTCGATATTAATTATAGGTCAAGTTGACTATGAATCCTGCTTTGACGAACTTTGGCGATCGCATGTCTCGTTTAACGGGAGTGCGAGCCATTATGAAAGATATTATCGAAACCTTGCGCTCTGGTAAAGGTCAAGAATTCATTAATTTAAGCGCCGGAAACCCGGTCATCTTACCAGAAGTCGAACAACTTTGGCGCGAATGTACCGAGCAACTCCTATCTAGTCCCGAATATGGTGAGGTAGTCTGTCGCTACGGTTCGAGCCAAGGATACCAACCTTTTATTGATGTCATTGTGGAAGATTTTAACTCTCGCTATGGGTTAAATTTAAGCGATCGCAATATCCTAGTCACTCCCGGAAGTCAATCAATTTACTTTTACGCCGCCAACGCCTTCGGAGGTTATAACAGCCAAGGACAGCTCAAAAAAATTGTCCTTCCCCTCAGTCCAGACTATACGGGTTACGGCGGCGTTAGTCTTATTCCCGAGGCGGTTTTTGCTTATCAACCCACCCTCGACATAGACGAAAATTCCCATCGGTTTAAATATCGACCCGATTTTAATCAACTCTCTATTAATGAGGATACGGGCTGCGTTATTTTTTCCCGTCCCTGTAATCCCAGCGGCAATATTCTCACCTCAGAAGAAGTGCAAAAAATCGCCGATTTAGCATCCCCTTATGATGTGCCAGTATTCGTAGATTCCGCCTATGCTCCCCCGTTCCCGGCTTTAAATTTTACGGACATGGCTCCGGTTTTTGCTGATAATATTATTCACTGTATCAGCCTGTCTAAAGCAGGATTACCCGGAGAGCGTTTAGGTGTCGCCATTGGTAATGAAGATGTGATTAAAGTTTTGGAAGCCTTCCAAACTAACGCCTGTATTCACTCCCCCCGCTACGGACAAGCTATAGCAGCTAGAGCTATTGGATCGGGAGCTTTGTCTGATATTTCGGTTGAGGTAATTCGTCCCTACTACAGCAATAAATTTAATATCTTAGAAGCTACTTTAAATGATGCGATGTCTACGGATTTACCCTGGTTTTTGCATCGCGGAGAAGGGGCAATTTTTGCCTGGCTGTGGTTTAAGGATTTACCAATCACAGACTTAGAACTATATCAGGAGCTGAAAAAGGTGGGTATTATCGTGGTTCCTGGTAATTCATTTTTCCCAGGATTACAACAAGAATGGTCTCACAAAAATCAATGTATTCGCATTAGTCTAACTGCTACTGATGAGGAGATTGTGGAAGGGATGAAGCGTCTAGCTCAGGTGGTCGAAATGGTTTATAGACAGGCTATGGTAGAAGTTTAAGTGCTAATTAAGGCTGTATAATTACTAGAGTTTATCGGGGTTCAAAATCTCTGGAATTCTGAACCCCCGTAAATTCTCGATCGCATTTATTCGCACCTGGACGGGAAGGCGATCGCTTCTTAGTCAATTAACGGTAATTCAGAATCGATCGCCACCCGATGAGCATTAATGTAGAATGAATCAGGGATAATCTCAAATCTCGCTCAGAGCCAATATGGGGTCGGAGGGACACATGGATGAATTGAAGTATCTAGCTACTTGGGTTCGGGAACAACACGCACGGGAGTATATTCTCACTTGGTTACTCAATCAACCGGGGATCTGGTGGTCAAATGGTGATGTTTACCAAGCGGCTATACAAAAATCTGGTTCTCGTCTGAAAGAGTATGTAAAAAATAGTAAACAAGAGGGTTTATTCCAGGGGATTGCTGATAAAATCAGGAGCGATGAGGCTTGGGATGCGATCGCCCTAAGTTTAGCTCGCCTCATTGCTACCTATCAGGAAGAGCTGGTTAAACTCCAAGAACAAAATCGGCTAGATATCAGTAAAGTCTCGGAAATATCCCCAAAGTTCAACCCCGAAATAGATGATATCTGGTCTGCTAATCTTCAGGAGCCCCTACCAGACCCGAACTCTGACGCTTTAACAGGTCTGTAATTAGTCTATTATTGATTATCGATTGATTCGGGTTGAATAATCAAATGAGTGGGAGCATGGGTGCGGATAAAATCGGTCATCAGATCCCGTTCTTCAATAGTAGGAGTAGCCAAACATCCAGCGGTTCCGGTTTCTTCATTATCCTTAAAAACGGAAGGATCATAATGAACCCCAAACCCACCGCGATCGGTTTCAAAGGTGGGAGTTACTGCTGACCAAACCCCGCCAAATTCGCCGCCAGCATATTCTACGGAACCTGGTATATCAAAAGTATAAACCCCAAAAGGAATGGGTGTTTGAGAGCCAGGCTGGTCTGATGGTGTTTGCTGACCGATACGACCAGAGATACAGCGGACTGTATTAACTAACCATCCCCCAGCATCAAATAACTCGGTGTGATAGACCTTGAGACCACCGGCGATGGTCTGTTGTGTTTGAGTGGCGACAATTTTCGGTCCGGGAATAGTATTAGCCAAATGCTCATCAGTTTGAGTTGTGGGGTTATGAACAGTTAAAAACTCTCGCGACACCCAGCGATCGCCACCAATAGGAACCCAAGTCAACCCCCCTTGAGGAACAGGAGTTCCGATCACTTCGACAACAGTTCCGGGTTCAACAGTATCAATAACGGGACCATAGGGACTAGAGCGGACATTGAGGACATCACCACTGGTAGTAACGATCGCTTGCTGTATCATAATTCGAGTTGTAATGGTGTAGATTAGTGTTGATTATCAGGGCGATCGCCAAGATCATAAACACAGAAAGCGATCGCCGTGGCAAGTTATGATGGAGTTTGTTGCAACTCTGGTCTTTCTTCCGCCACAATAGCCCCTTCTACCGGACAGACCTGTAGACAAATCCCGCAATCAATACAAGTATCGAAATCAATCCAATACCAATCAGTCCCCTTAGTATTCTTACCAGGACCGGGATGGATACAAGCCACCGGACAAGCGCCAACACAATCAGCGACCCCTTCGCAGACATCAGTAACAATAGTATGAGCCATAATAAATTCCCCTTTGATAACGCACTGACAAACTAGCCGTTTATACCTAGTCTCAGCCTAACTCAAAAACCGATATCATCATCATCAAAATCATCACCAAAACCCTCCGACACATTTGGCGGTTGAGTAGGGATAGAAGCAAGAATCGCATCAATCACCCGACCCACGGGCAAAATTTGCATTCCCAAATCCTCTGGTTTTTGTCCCTTGGGTACAATAGCGCGTTTAAAACCCAACTTAGCCGCCTCCCGCAATCTTAACTCTAATTGTGAAACCGGGCGCACCTGTCCGCCTAATCCGACTTCCCCGATTAAAATGGTGCGAGGATCAACAAGGCGATCGCGGAAACTAGCGACAATGGCGATCGCCACCCCCAAATCCGCCGCCGGTTCATCCACCTTTAACCCTCCCACAGAAGCCACAATCGCATCTAACTTAGAAAGAGGGATACCAACGCGCTTTTCCAGAACCGCCAAAATCTGCATCAAACGGCTACTATCAACCCCCGTAGTCGTCCGTCGCGCCGACCCATAACTAGCAGGACTCACCAAAGCCTGAATCTCGACCACAATAGGTCTAGTTCCCTCCATAGAGACAATAGTGGCAGTTCCCGGCGAGCAATCATCGCGATTTCCCAAAAACAATTCCGACGGATTAGAAACCTCTTGTAAGCCGTGGGAAACCATCTCAAACACGCCAATTTCATGGGTAGCGCCAAATCGATTTTTCATCGATCGCAATAGACGGTGAGACGCAAAGCGATCGCCCTCAAAATACAATACCGTATCAACCAAATGTTCCAAAACCCTCGGACCCGCCAGGCTACCATCCTTAGTCACATGACCCACAATCAACAAAGTAATATTTTCCCGCTTCGCCACCTGCATCAAAGCCGAGGTACATTCCCGTACCTGAGCCACAGAACCCGGAGCCGATGTTAGACTAGCAAAATAAACAGTTTGAATACTATCGATGATCGCCAGGGTGGGTTTCAGAGATTCCAACTCCCGCAGGATGACCTCTAAATCCGTCTCTGGGAGCAAAAATAAATCCTGATCTTCCTCACTATTCTGGCTATTCTGGCTATTTTGACCATTTTCCGACTCTGGGGATAATTCCGGTGGCGACTCAGCCGAAGATAAATTACCATTTCCTGTAGCGAGGGATGTCTGGTCAAGGCGTTGGTTTCGTAACTGTTGGGTAAACGGGTCAACATTAGTAACTTCCACAGCATCTGAACTATGGTGGTTATTTACTTGTGCATGATTGTCAGTCTGTAAGTCATCATCACCATCACCATCATCATCAGCCACATTAGCCACTGATTGAGCATTCCATAAACGCTGCGATCGCAATTTTACCTGTTGACCAGATTCTTCCGCCGACACATACAGCACCATGGCATGATGGGATAAACTATTAGCCACCTGTAGCAGCAAAGTAGACTTACCAATACCAGGTTCACCGCCAATCAACACCAACGATCCCGGAACAATGCCACCCCCCAACACCCGATCCAACTCTCCATATCCAGAAGGGATGCGCGATTGAGTCTGATCAGAAATCTGGGACAGCCTAAATGATAACCTCGGTTGTCCCAGGTTCGGCTTATGTTCCCCATCCTCAGTTAACCCAGAGCCCAACTCGCTCCAGCTAAACCGCTGTAGAGACGGCGTAGGCGATGGTTCAACCACCTGTTCTATAAGAGAATTCCAGGCTTGACAATTGGAACAGCGACCAAAGTATTGGGAGAACTCGGCCCCGCATTCACGACAAACATATAATGTTCGAGGCTTGGGCATTGTTTAAAATAGTGGCTGTACAATGCTTATTGTATATGCAAACAATGGGATCAACACGCGCTATATCCGACCCGCACAATAGAGGCGATCGCACCTACAGTTAAACTATATGAAACCAAGTCTAGTCTTATAGAGGGAGTATTGAGGTCAATTGGAAAACCATAAGGAAAGAATTTTAGTTGTCGATGACGAGGCCAGTATCCGCCGGATTTTGGAAACTCGCCTTTCCATGATCGGTTACGATGTAGTAACTGCCGCCGACGGGGAAGAGGCTTTAGAAACCTTCCGCCAGACAGAACCTGACCTCGTGGTTTTGGATGTGATGATGCCTAAACTAGATGGCTACGGAGTTTGTCAGGAATTAAGGAAGGAGTCTGACATCCCCATTATTATGCTCACCGCCTTGGGGGATGTCGCCGATCGCATCACCGGGTTAGAATTAGGCGCTGATGATTATGTCGTCAAACCCTTTTCACCCAAGGAACTAGAGGCCCGTATCCGTTCCGTCCTGCGCCGCATTGATAAAAATGGCGCTTCTGGAATTCCCAGTTCTGGAGTTATCCAAATTGCCAGTATTAGGATTGACACCAACAAGCGACAGGTTTACAAAGGTGATGAACGCATCCGCTTAACCGGGATGGAGTTTAGCCTATTGGAACTCTTGGTCAGTCGGTCAGGAGAACCCTTTTCCCGATCCGAAATTCTCCAGGAAGTTTGGGGATATACTCCCGAACGCCATGTTGATACTCGCGTCGTCGATGTGCATATTTCCCGGCTCAGAGCTAAGTTAGAAGATGATCCTAGCAACCCAGAACTGATTTTGACCGCTCGCGGTACTGGCTATTTATTCCAGCGCATTATTGATCCTTCAGAAGTGGGTTGATCGGATCTCAGTTGTCCTTTAGAGCTTCTCATAAATGGCTCAAATAAATTCTAACCGAGTTCTGCGACTTTTGCCCCTGGTGGTGGGGGGTTTAGGGGGGGTGCTATTGCTCGTCAATCGTTTAGAAACCCCCCAGATTTTGGACTCTCAAGCCCGCTCGGATGCCTTGGGAGTCATATTAAGCGCTTTGTTGATTTTGACCGGCTTACTGTGGCAGCAAATTCAACCTATCCCACCGGAGGCTGTGGAGTTGGAGGGTCGCCAAGGTTTTGAACTCAAGCCGGATTTGCCCGATCCGGTCAAAACTGAACTGGCTTGGGCCTCTCTGATGCTGTTAACTAATACTGTCACCCGATCGCTTTTGGTGGTTTGGGATGCTCAGGTGTTACTCCGACGCGGCGTTTTGGGGGTTAATTCTCAGGTGCAACCCGGACCTATTGTTAAACGGGTTCTCGATACCCACAAACCGGTTTACTTGGTCAATTTGGCCTTGTATCCCGGAAGGGTCGAGTTTGACTATTTACCTCCTAACACTCAGGGTGTCATCTGCCAACCTATGGGCGATCGCGGTGTCTTGATTTTGGGGGCGAATACTCCCCGCAGCTATACCAAACAAGATGAAGTTTGGATTGAGGGAATTGCGGATAAATTGGCTGATACTTTGGATCGCTTTGGTGGGTCCGATGCCACCAAAATTACAACTTAGAAATGGGGTAGACAATGTTATTTTTATACTGGGTATTGGTGCTGGTAATGCTCCTGGGGGTCATCGGAGCCGTCGTTCCGGGGCTGCCTGGGTCGGGTCTGATTGTTACCGCTATTTTGATTTGGGCTATCTTTGCTGGTTTTTCCGGTATGGGCTGGCCTATTGGTGTGGCGATCGCTGTCCTGCTTTTAAGTGTCGGTGTTGAATTCCTCAGTGCTTATCTGGGTGCTAAAAAAGCTGGCGCTAGTAAATGGGGACAAATTGGCGCAATCATTGGCTTATTATTGGGGTTCTTTGGTCTCTTACCAGCTTTGCCTTTTGGCGGACCCTTATTAGGGCTGTTAATCGGTCCTTTGGTCGGCGCTTTTGTCGGAGAATTTCTCTATCGTCGGGATTTAGTCTTAGGGCTGCGGGTGCGCTCCGCAGTTAAGGCGGCGATCGGGATTTTTGTTGGGACCGTCCTCGGTAATTTACTTCAAGGGGTTTTAGCTTTCGCCTCCGTAATAGTTTTCCTGACCAGCACCTGGCCCTATTGAAACAGAAGACATACTTAGCGATCGCTTTATAGATTCAGGGGTGAATATCTATGGACCTTGTGTTTGAGTCCACTGATGAGTTTAATCAGGACTTAGCTAAATTTACCCAGGAAGAACAATTAATTATCCTCAAGGAACTTGAACATTGGCTTCCCTTATTATTAACTAACTCTAGTCTGCGGAGTAGACGACTTCATCAGTTTTGTCAATTTCATCTCAAAGATAACTACCGTTCTTCCCTATACTCATTTATTGTTAACTACTACCTGCGCGTAATTCTCACCATTGACGAAGACCCCCTATTTAATCGCCTGTCAATCACCCTATTTAAAGCCATAGAAAGCCGTCATGCTGCTACAGCTTATCGACAGGTCGGCAACTCCATCTATGAAAAAATAATTGACCATAAGGATAGTTATTGATGTTATCACCATTTCCCCCATTAATTGACGAGCGCGGTATTATTCGCCAAGCTATGGCAGTTTTTTCCGAACCTCAGCAACTGAAATTTTTGGCGGCGATCGCGGAGTTACAAAATCCCCAATCCTATCAAAATCAATACTTTCCTATGAGTCGCCTCAAGCGATTAAAGGGGACTCACGCTAAGATTTACACCGTAGATATTGACCCGACATCAAAATGGATGTTTTACATTGAATATCAAAATGGTAATATCTATTTACGGGAACTTTATAAGCATACCAATAATCAGGCAAAAACCAGCTTGGATATTATTGCAGAAGTCAATGATTTCTGAGGTCTAATCATCAGCCGAGACCAGGCTAGGCTGGTCTCTACAGTAACCCATTGATAATTAATTAGGAATTCGGATAACTAACTTGTTGGCGTTGCAGATGATACATATGGTTAAAGAGTTGCCAACAATATTCCTGAGTTAAACCACAGGTAACAGCACCCCGTAAAACCACATTAAAATACCAATCATTCGGGGCTAATTCTTGGGCGAGTTTATTAATTACCATATAAGTCCGCACATTTTGATAATCCTTACCCAGAGAATGTACCTCAATCATTTCTGGGCGATATCCGCCAATATGAACCTGTTTATCCGGGTCAATTCTTACTTCTTCCCGTTCATCAAGGCGATCGCTTAAACGCCAAGGAAGTCGATATAACACCCCTTCCACAGAAGAATTAGCATCTTTAACTATATCCAAAGCCCCACAATTGCGCCGCCGGGAATGCCGATAAAACCCCAACCGATAACCCTGTAGAGTAGCAGGTCCGATCACATAGGAATGAGTAGGTTCACCTAGAGTCCGCTGCAAATCCACCGGACACATACAAGAACCGTAGGCGAAATAATAAAAACTCGGTTCAGCATGAGAAGTTGAGATGAATTTTTCGTCCCACTGAATGGGGTCTATAGATTGAATCGTATCTGTGTCAGAGTTCAATGTTACTTCCTCCTGTCCTAGGTGACACCCCCATATTTTAGCAAAATGCACTCAAGTTCATGTATCACAAATAACTATTTTTCAGGCTCAATATACTAGATCATAGTGATTTTGCTATATCCTTAATACTGTAGTTAATTAGTCCCAGGAGCTAAAACTATGCAGGAGATTGAGGAAAAGAGTTCCCGGAGTGAATTGCGGGCAATTGTCAGGGAACAATTGCGACTGTTATTAGAAGATCGCAACTGGGAAGGTGCTAAAACTCTGTTATTGCCAGTGCAGCCTGTCGATATTGCTGAAGCCATAGATGGGTTGCCCAAAGCCATGCAATTGACTGCTTTTCGTTTACTTTCTAAAGCAGAAGCCGTAGAAGTTTATGAACACCTTTCTACAGATATTCAACAGTCTTTAATTGAGGAGTTTCGAGATTCCGAATTATTAGAGATTGTCAATAGTATGGCTCCCGACGATCGCGCGGGTTTATTTGATGAATTACCCCCTCGGTTAGTGCGGCGGGTTCTCGCCCAACTTTCACCCGAAGAACGTCAAGCCACCTCTCAGTTATTAGGTTATCAGGCGGGAACAGCCGGCCGTCTCATGACCCCTGAATATATCGCTTTGAGGTACAATTTAACCATTAAAGAGGCATCCGATCGCATTAGACAATTAGCACGCGATCGTGAAGTGAGTTATTATGTCTATGTAGTTGATGAACAACGGCGGTTAATGGGAGTCGCTTCTCTGCGGGATTTATTATTAGCTGACCTTGAGCAATTCCTAGGTGATATCATTAATCCCGATGTGGTTTTTGCCCAAACAGATACAGACCAGGAAGAAGTCGCCCGTTCCATTCAACGTTATGATTTAGTTGCTTTACCTGTGGTCGATCGCGATCATACCTTAGTCGGAGTCGTAACCGTAGATGATGCGATCGATATTTTGCAAAAGGAAGCCACCGAAGATATTTATATTATGGGTGCCGTCAGGTCCGAGGGGGAAAGCTATTTTCAATCCAATTTAGCCACCATTACCCGTAAACGTATCCCCTGGCTATTTATTTTGTTAATCACCAACACCCTAACTATTTTTGTGATGAGCAATTTTGAAGCCGTCCTTGATGAAGTCGTCGCCTTAGCCTTTTTTACCCCTCTGTTAATTGATGCTGGCGGTAATGTCGGCGCCCAGTCTTCAACCGTCGTCATTCGCGGGTTAAGTACCGAAGAATTGAAATATAAAAAACCCCTTTGGGTGATTATGCGCGAGTCCATGACTGGCGGACTTTTGGGCATTTTATTAGGGGTAGTAGTAATTGGGATGGTGTTTGTCTTTTTAGGACAAGTTGAAATCGGTTTAACCGTGGGGATTAGTTTACTGTGTATTACTATTATTGCCGCCACCGCCGGGGCGGGATTACCCTTTCTGTTTCATTCCTTTGGGTTAGATCCCGCCTTGATGTCCTCTCCTTTTATTACTACCATTGTCGATATTTTGKGGATCTGGATTTATTTAAGTACCGCCAAATTACTCCTCGGTCTTTAGGTCATCCAAAAATCGCCAAACTTCCTGTAAAAGTGCATCCAAACCAATGCGGGCTACAGCCGAAATTAGGAAGACTTTAACCCCGGCGATCGCCTCAAGTTGAGATGCGATCGCCTTAGTTCTTTCCTCCGAGTCGCCCGCCGCATCAATTTTATTAATAGCCAGAATTTGCCGCCGCCTTTCCAAACCCCGCCCATAGGCATTTAACTCCTGTTGAATAATTTGATAATTAGCGATCGGGTCAGTATCGGTAATATCAATCATGTGTAGGACAATGCGGGTTCTTTCGATATGGCGCAGAAACTCATGGCCCAGTCCAGTGCCTCGGTGTGCCCCTTCAATCAATCCCGGAATATCCGCAAATACCGTCCCATCTCCCGTTGGTTTACGCACTACTCCCAGGTTAGGAATTAACGTAGTAAAAGGATAATCCGCCACCTTGGGACGAGCTGAAGATAGTGCCGAAATCAGAGTTGATTTTCCCGCATTCGGTAAACCAATAATCCCCACTTCTGCCAACAACTTTAACTCTAGTCGTAGTCGCCGACTTTCTCCTGGTAGTCCCGGTAAAGCATAATCAGGGGCGCGGTTTTGGTTACTGAGAAAATGAGTATTTCCCAAACCGCCTTTACCCCCAGCCGCCACGCAAAATTGCTGATTAGGGGTGACTAAATCCACCATCACCTCTGAGGTATTCGCATCATAGACCACGGTACCACAGGGGACTTCGATAATGCGATCGCTTCCCGATGCCCCCGTTTGATTTTTCGGTCCTCCTCGTTTGCCATCATCAGCCTTAAAGCGACGGTTATACTGGAAGTCCAGGAGAGTTTGCAGGTCTTCCACAGCTTTGAGGATCACAGAACCCCCTCGGCCCCCATTGCCTCCCGCCGGACCCCCAGCCGGAACGTATTTTTCCCGGCGAAAGGCAACTATGCCATCTCCCCCTTTTCCCGCCTCTACTTCAATTTCAGTGCGATCAATAAACTGCATCGATTTAAATCAGCCCATTTTTAAGGCCGTTGAAGGTAATAATAAGTCGCCATAGGTGCGACTGTGGCAATTACTAGGACTACCACAACTAAGATCGTCGCACTTTTGTCGTCCGTTTCTTCAGCGGATTTAAATGTACTGGCCACTTGCAGATTTTCCTGGAGTTTAGGCGCGCCCGGATCTCCTTGTCCTGAAAGGACTTTGACTATACGATCTGTCGCCGCCAGGAAGGCTTCATTATACTTCTCACCTTCTCGCAGGGGAACCTGTAGGGTTTCGTTGGCTACACTATCAGCGATCGCACCACTTAGCAACGGTTTTACATTGTCTCCCGTATGGATGGCGCTATTATTGGTTTGGGTATCCACCATCAACAGAGTTTGATTAGTCGCCTCTTCTGCGGTGGGAAACCATTTCTCAAACAACTGATCTGTAAAACTTTGGGCTGTTTCTCCGTAGTCCAGGCGGCGGATCGTCACTAACCGGACCTCATAGCCTGTCTGGTCCGCTAGTTTCTCCAGGCTTTGGTTAATTCTGCCTTCCGTAGCGCGACTGAGAATGTCCTCATCATCAATGATCCAAGTGCGATCGCCAGTTTTCAAGTCTGGCATTTGATAAACTCCTGTAGCCATAGCTGGCGCAGTGGACAATAGCAAGACCATGACTATTGCTATCATTCCCGCCAACAAATGCCACCATTTTGACATCACGTTAAGCTGTTGATTCATAGGGCGATAGTAATTTCTGTATTATTAGACCTCACTTTATCGCAAATTTTGCATTAGCGATCGCTATACTTTCACATTAGTTAATCTTACCTATAACCCCTCATCGTCACCACATGATCACCCCGAAACCACCCTCCAACTCTCAGATTTCAGATCGAGCCGTCAGTGAACCCTTCCGTATATATTGTTTAAAGACAGGACATAAAGCGAAGGCCATTGTACCATTTTCGATAGTTTTTAGCAAGCATCGTCTCTGCAAAGATTGTAAACCTTTGATGATCTCGGTGGAGGATAGGGATAATTTTTCGTTTAACTGCGATCGCGACAGGGGACGGTCAACTTGGCTTAACTCTAAGGCGATCGCTTTTTCCCTGGAAGATAATCGCTCGAAAACTTCTCCTAATTGACTACTCATTAATTCCGTGATTACCGGGGTTTCTTCTGCCAAAAACTCCGAGACTTTACCGCAAAACATATTCCTAATTAAATAGCAAATATCTTCCAAATAGACTGGATTTCCTTCGTATATTTCGATTAAATTTGACCAGCTTTCTCGGTCTGATAATTGCAGACTCTCTAAAATGTCTACACTATTTAAGCCGGATAAAGTTAAGGATTTGATAGGATATAGGTCATTATTGAGGGATCATAACATTTCTTGGGATTGTTCTTGGCTGATTACAATAATGCTGCTTTTATGTTCAATTTGTGTGATCGTTCTCAAAAATTGGCTATAGTTTTTATATTGGGTTTGGTATTGTCCCGCCAACTTGCCGCTGATAAATAGTTCTTGTCAAKCATCGAATATCAGCAAACATTTTTGTTGCATTAACAGATTAATCAGGTCATGGATTTGATAATCTTTGGGGCTGGATTCCTTATTGAATTTGGTTAAAATATCATTGCCAATAGTGGTTAAATGTGGTGATAGTTTTAGATTTTTCCAACTCACCACCTCAAAACTATCTTTATGGCGATCGACTAATTTTTTGACTAGGGTGCTTTTGCCAATTCCCGCTATTCCCACCACTGAGATTAAGGGTATACTTTCATCAATTAACCAACGGGATAGGGTATCTATTTCGTCATTGCGATCGCAAAATTTCCAGATTTTAGGTGCCATGGTTAAATCATGGCATATTTTTTGGGGCGGCGGTGGTTGGGGAGTAGCGATCGCTTGTTCTTCCTGTTCAGAATTGCCATTCGGATAATAAGGACACCAGGTCACATTATTGTTATTAAAGCTAAATATTTGCGAATTTATTGCCCTTTCCAGAGTCCAACAAAAATTGGATTTTTTAATATCCTCATTAAGCTGTTGAGATAAAATTTTAAATAATTTCCGGCTAACATCTCCGATATAGTTTTCATTGTAGCCATTCCCGATATCTTCCACGATATCCTTGTACGTCTTCCCTGTCAACAGTCCTTGAATGATCGACTTTTGTAGGTCGTCTAGGTGTTCTCCCGTCTGTTGTGCTACCAACCGATCCGCAAATTGTAACAATTCTGTTATATCCATGAACTGCTGCTTGGTAAGGGTTTCAGCCATTATAACTTAGTTCTGAATCAGAAAATCAAGTTTTTTCTGGCATTCCCCTAACATTTTGTCACAAAATTGACCAGAAAATCTGTTTTTTTCAGGTTGCAGGGGTCAGGCGATCGGATATAGACTGGGGAAATATTGTAACTGAATTGGCTAAAGCAAGTTTATGGATTTACGAAACTTAGTTCAGGGCTTGGCTAGAGATATTCTAGGCGATCAGAAGATGCCAGATGAGGATTTTGAGAAAATCTACCGGATGATTGAAGATAAGGTAGATAATGAGCCACCACCCCGTTTTGCTTTTATTGGTGAAACAGGAGTTGGAAAGTCTTCTACTCTTAATGCACTGTTTAACGCAGGCTTAACAGTGAGTCATGTCGAGGCTTGTACCCAGAATGTTCAAGGTGTGGAAGTGTCGTTTAGCGAAGTTGCAGGAGTTAATGGTGCTTTAGTTGCGTATGATATGCCAGGACTGGGAGAAAGTCAACTGAAGCAAAGAGAACATATTGCACTTTATGAACGAGTTTTAAAAGATGTGGATGTAGCCTTGTGGATTTTAGATGCTCAACATCGTGCGATCGCATCTGTTCAACAGTATTTAGAACAAGAACTTCGCTCAATCAATACAAGACTTTTAGATCGTATGGTTATTGCTTTAAATAAAGTTGAGTTGGTTTATCCTGGAGAAACAGCTTGGCATCCTTTAGCAAATTTGCCTAGTGAAGAACAAGAACAAAATATCAATGGCAGAATTCTTGATGTACAAAGGAAGATTCGAGAGGTTTTGCCAACATGGAAAGGCACAATTATCGGTTATTCAGCACATAAGCACTACAATTTGCCTCAGCTTTTTGATGCCATGATGGATGCTGTCCCAGATAAGAGGAGATGGGTAGTTGCATCCCGCAAGGCATTAGCTGATTTTCTTGAATTAGTGGATCCTCAGCTACTACCTCCAGAAAAAAGACGAGAAAGAACAATTCA
>NZ_PKGG01000474.1:0-1002 GCF_046480465.1 Arthrospira sp. PCC 8006 | reverse complement strand
ACCTACTAGACTCTATTCTTACAATCAAACCGTGACCTGTTAGCATATCCCTACCATTACAGTCGGGCATTGGCTTCTGGTCACATCTCACCCCCTAATGGGCTTGCGCTTACACTTTCACTACTGACTCTCTCGACCAGATTGTCAGAGCCCAAGAGGGGTTAAAACGTTCCGTTTATATGGGCATTCCATCTTTAGATTTGTCCTTTCCACCGGGGTACTTTTAAAGGTCTGTGTAGGTGATAATATAAATACCCTACTTTTCCCTATACTCTTTTGAGCGCAGCGTATCAACCTATTTCGCTGCTTATTAGTGACGATGGTTCAAGCCGGACATTCGGTTTCCCTAATCATGGATGGTTGGCAGTGGTCGCTTTCTGGTAGTAGGTTCTACTTCACGCCTTCCGTTCCCCGCTTCAATCCTGGGGTTATGATTCCCAAAACTGGGGGTGGCTATCGCCGTTACCCTGACTCCCTAACTTATACTTATCTATTTTTAGTCTTATTATAAGTAATTTGTATAGGTTAGTTCGTTTTGACCTTGGGTTCCCTGCCTCGTTTGTATCGTTATGATACTAAACTTCGGGACGTACAAACAGTTATAGGGATGGTCAGGAGTGCGTTCCTTATATTTAACCAAGGGGTTAAAGTCCCCACCAGGCGGTTATTTCGGGCATTGCAGCCTTATTTCATACCTGAACGTTTCGCACTATATAATCATATCTATAATCAAAATCCATAATTCCCATAAACCCTGAGTAGGGGTCGAGAGAGATGTCGCCATCTCCCCCTCCCATACAGAACCGTACTTGAGACTTTCACCTCATACGGCTCCTAATTTGACCGTCTCCTTGTTAAGAGTACAGCATCATCTCTTCATCAAGAGCTGTTTTATTGTCGTGACAATGGCGATGTAATAATTGAATATTCTTGTATTCATCCTTTCCGCCATGGCTTCTAGGTACAATGTGGTCTACTTCAACTATATCTGATGGGGTAAAG
>NZ_PKGG01000180.1:0-11011 GCF_046480465.1 Arthrospira sp. PCC 8006 | reverse complement strand
TGATTTCGCAGTTGGTTTATGACCTTGAGTCCCCTGCCTTGCTTAGATTTCTCCAAGCGTCGGGACATATAAACAGTTATGGGATGGTCAGGGGTGCGAATCCCTTATATTCCACCAAGGGGTGCAAGTCCCACTAGGAGGTTATTTCAGGCATTGCAGCCTTATTTGACTCCTAAACGTCTCGCACTCTTCTCGCTTATTATACCGTATTGCCGTAAAATGTTAACCTAATTTGAGATGAAATATTAGGGGTCGAGAATGGAGTCGCCTCCATTCCCTCCCATTCAGAATCGTGCGTGAGACTTTCACCTCACACGGCTCCTAGTCTGATTGTTCCATTGTTAAGGATACAGCTTTAGCGTTGTCTAATGCCGTCTTATCATCGCGGGTGTGGCGATGTAATAGTTGAAGGTTCTGGTATTCATCCTTTCCGCCTAAACTTCGAGGTACAATGTGGTCTACTTCAACTAAATCTGATGGTGCGAAATACTGTCCACACCAAGTACACCTGCCTTTTTGCTTTTTGAGTAGTTTTGCTACCCTGTTTGGTGTTCCAATTGCTTGTCCTTTCCTGGTTGCCCAGTAAGTCCAGTTTCCGTCGTATGGTGTTGCGTCAGAGCTTATTAGGGTATGTCTGACAATCGGAGTGTAGCTATGCTTCCATAGGGTAATTCCGTCTTTGGATTTGAATAACCAAGTTTCATGTCTTTCTTTCCCATTACTAAGTTTAACCTTCCCTTGTTGGAAATAGTTTCTTAGCTTTTCATAACTTGCCTTTCCGCATCTTGATACTGTCCATGCCCTTAACATTAGCCAGATTGTTTGGTCTAGCTTATTGAAGGTCTCTGTTGAGACTACTGATGAATAATAATTTGACCATCCCCGAATAATCGGGTTTAGTCTACTTATCAAGGCTGATTGGGGTGCTGTTTTATATTGTTTTATTACACCCTTAATCACTTAAATGTGGGCTTTAACTGCTTTGTTGCTGGGTTTTATGTGAGTTTTGAACCTTAACTTTTTGTGGGGGGTTTTGTTGCATAATAAGCCTCCTTTTCTTCTTCCCCCATGTTTTCCAGCTTTATATTTGCCGACTGGATATTGCCTAATATTGAATCCCAGAAAATCGAACCCTGGTTCCTCTGCTTTGCCGTTGTACTCAATAGGATTGAGCGTGTGGCATATTCGAGTCTTTTCAGGTTTTATTTCTAATCCTACAGGTTTTAACCATTCGGAAATAGCAATTTTGCACTGTTCAATAATCTCTAGTGATGGAGATATCACTACGAAATCATCGGCGTATCTTATAACAGTAGCTTGTACTACGTTTGCTTTCTTAGGGTACAGTTTTTCTATGAACCTAACCATGCCCAACAGTGCGATGTTGGCGAGTATTGGACTTATTACCCCTCCTTGGGGTGTCCCTGTTTCTGTATCCTCAAATACACCGTTATCTAGCACACCTGCTTTGAGCCATTGTTTCAGGTCTCTCTTTAGGCTGCTTGGACAATGAATTTTGGATAGTAGATAATCATGGTTTATTCGGTCAAAACATTTTGCTATATCTGCATCCAGAATATAATAACCTCCTTTGTTGATACTCTGAAAGATTCTGGATATTGCATCGTGGGTAGACCGACCAGGACGGAACCCATAGCTATTGTTTTCAAATCTTGATTCCCATTCAGGTTCAAGAGCCGAATTGACCAAGGCTTGCCTCGCTCTGTCTTGGATTGTGGGTATTCCCATTCCCGCTTTTTTCATCCCTGCCGGGTTTTGGAATCCACACCCGTCGTAGTGGTTTTGCTTTGAGGTTTCCCTTAATATTCTCCACAAGTTCAAACCTTTGTCTTGGAGAGATTGCTCTCATTCCATCAACTCCAGCCGTTTTCTTGCCTTGATTATCCTGGGTCACTCGCCGCACTGCTAGGAGCCGGGCATAATATGACTTCACCAATAGACGTTGCCACCTTCGTGCCTTTGCGTCCTGTCCCGATTTAGCTGCTTGAAATATCCTCTTTTGGAGCTTGAAAACTTTTCTCTGAACTTTTGCCCATGGAGTTTATTTCCATACAAACGCACGTCTTGATTGGCTTTGATTTCTCAAATCCTTTCTTTAAACTCGCTTTCGTCATAGTAACTCCTACTAGACTCTATTCTTTACAGTCAAACCGTGACCCGTTAGCATATCCCTACTATTACAGTCGGGCGTTGGCTTCTGGTCACATCTCACCCCCTAATAGGCTTACGCTTACACTTTTTACTACTGACTCTCTCGACCAGATTATCAGAGCCTAAAAGGGGTTATAACGTTCCATTTATATGGGCATTCCATCTTTAGACTTGTCCTATCCACCGGGGTACTTAAAAAGGTCTGTGTAGGTGATGTCATGATTACCCTACTTTCCCCTTGTTCTTTTGAACGCAGCGTATCAACCTATTTCGCTGCTTAGTGTTGACGATGGTTCAATTCGGAGCATTCAGATTTCCTTAGTCATGGATGGTTGGCAGTGGTCAGATTTTTGGGAATAGGTTTTCCCTCACGCCTTCCGTTCCCCGCTTCAATCCTGGGGTTGTGATTCCCAAAACTGGGGGTGGCTATCGCCGTTACTCTCTACTCCCTGATTTCTCAGTTTGTTTATGACCTTGAGTTCCCTGCCTTGTTTGTATTTTCCAAACGTCGGGACATATAACAGTTATGAGGATGGTCAGGAGTGCGCTCCTTATATTCAACCAGGGGGTTGAAGTCCTCACCAGGCAGTTATTTCGGGCATTGCAACCCTATTTGATGCCTGAACGTTTCGCACCATGCTCTCATATTAGCGTAATCTGATGTTGACTACTCCAAAAAGGCGATCGCCTCCTCAGTATATATAGGACATTCGCCGGGACTGATACAATCAACAAATAACTCCATTTTCGACATAAAGACTGACCCGAAAATGGTAGCAAAAGAAACATCGGCTGCATCTCTTCCGGTCCCAATGCGGATCAACCCCGTCCGGGGAACTAAACGAGTCGCATCAAACAAATACCAGCGATCGCCTAAATAAGCCTCAAAATAGGCATGAAAATCTGGCGGTTGCAAATCATAAGCATAGCCAGTCACAAACCGCGCCGGAATATTCAAAGACCGACAGAAAGCAATACCTAAATGGGCAAAATCCCGACAAACTCCCGCCCTTTCGGTGGCGGTATCAAAAGCGGAGGTATGGGCGTTGGTACTCCCTGATAAATAAGTGACATTTTCATAAATCCAATTACACATAGCTGTCACCCGCGAATAGTCAGGAACTAAATCACCAAACTCAGTCTGGGCGAACCGCATTAAGCGATCGGACTCGCAATAGCGACTAGGATATAAATAGGGTAACACATCTAAAGGCAATTTAGCTGGAGGAACTTCGGGAATATCCTGTGGGTGTTCTTCAAAGGGTTTGAATTCCACTGTAGCTTGATAAGATACTTCCAAATTTCCGGGAGGTGAATTAACCCTAATGTATCGGTTTTCTAGTTCTGGGGAAATATATTCATCTATATCGACATCAGGTGCAATGTGTAGGTCTTCTTGGAGGATATGTTGAAATCGGTTATTGCAAACGGCAATATTGAAAATTAAGGTGCTATCGCTATAAATCTCATAATTTAGCTGACAGCCCAAATTAAATTTCATAGATAATTAATCCCCCTGATTGGTAAGTGGTTGTAACATTAGTTGATAGCGATAAAGGGCGACGGAATGTCCGGCGGCTTGAAAGTAATTAGGATCTTGTGGGGATAGGTAAATTGCTGTAATCTGATCAGCTACTATCCCCTGTTTCTCCTGTCGATAAGCGGTGGTTGTTTCTACCTCATTTAGATATAGGGTAAATTCTCCCTCAAATATCTGCTGGGCGATTTCTGAGGCGATAAATTCTCCTGGTGATGGTGTTTCGGTTCCGCGACTGGTTACCACAGATATCAAGCTACGATCGCCTGGAAATTTAGTAATTTGGCGGTTGGGATTATTGGGGTCAACCTGTACGGATATCACCCCCCGATCGCCTAATATAGCCTTAGCAATATTTAACCCATTCTCAGAGCGATCGGCTACTATCCTCAGATAGAGTTTTTCCTCTAACTTCAATGGGGGAACCGGAGATAACACGGAGGATATAGGCGCTGATTTCATCTCCCTAAACCGGACTCGAAAACTTATGGGTTGATTGAGATAGCCAAGATTTCCCTGGAAACCAGGAGTTACCAGATCCGGTGCTAGGGGGGCGATCGCTTCCACTAGGGTACTGGTGACATCCCATTGTCCGGCCATCCACTCTGGGTAAACTAAATCTCCCCTCGCCTCACTCAAGGCGGGTTTTCCTTTCCAGTGGGGAAACTCACCTAAGCGATCGCTTAATGAACCCGCCCACGCCGCAGATGGACATAACCACAACAGCAGCCCACCTAAGAACCATAATAAAGCCAAAGTGGCGCGATCGCACCTAATCCGATATACCCCATTAATATTACCCGGATCGGGAATCGATTTATTGCCCAATTTCACCTTCTCAAACTGCCTGATCGCTGAACAGATTTTACAACAGTATAGCCTTATCACCAATGTTAAAGGAAAACGACAAGCAAAGCCTTGGTTAAACACAAGACCCATTGTTGATTGGAGTTGGGAAAATTAATTGATTTAATGCACGGGAAAAAACTATTTTCCGCCGGCACTAAAATTTTAACACGGTTTGACATTTTTGACCATGGTTATAATTAACTTTGGTGAAGTTAGGTTAGCTTTTTGGCTAGTAGCAACGACCTTGATCAATTCACCCTCGGCGATCGCCTGTTAACAATAGTTGTTGACCATGATTAGCAGTCCACCGGGTAACAATAGTTAACTAACAGTGCTACGATCGCAGTTAGGATAGATGATCGGAACGAGTAAGTTATGACCGCAAATAAAATTGGTATTGCCGTAATCGGGACGGGATTTGGTCAAAAAGTCCACATTCCCGCCTTCAAGGAACACCCCCGCACGGAGATTATAGCAGTTTACCATCGAGACATAGACAAAGCCAAGGCGATCGCATCTGAACATAATATTCCCCACGCCAGCGATCAGGTTAGTCAAATGGTCACTATACCAGAAGTCGGGGCTGTGACCATCGCCACCCCCCCATTCCTACACTTTGAGATGGCCAAAGAAGTCCTCCACGCTGGGAAACATCTGTTATTAGAAAAACCCACCACTCTTAATGTTGAGGAGGCAAAATACCTTTATCAACTGGCTAAAGACAAAAACTGTGTCACCACCATGGATTTTGAATTTCGCTTTGTCCCGCAATGGCTGCAATTAGAAAAACTACTGCGACAGGGATATGTCGGACAACCCAGGCTAGTCAAGATTGATTGGTTAGTGTCCAGTCGCGCCGATGCGTCAAGGGCCTGGAACTGGTATGCTCAGAAACAAAAGGGCGGCGGTGCTTTAGGGGCGATCGGTTCCCACAGTTTCGACTATATACACTGGCTATTTGGTCCGATAAGCCGCCTGTGCGGACAGTTAAGCACAACCATAGCCCAACGCCCTGATCCGGCTGAAGGAGGCAAACTCAAGGCTGTAGATGCCGATGATACCTGTAATTTAATCTTGGAGTTAGCCGACGGAACCCCCTGTCAGGTATGTTTGAGTTCTTGCACATTCTGGGGACGGGGACACTGGGTAGAAGTCTATGGTAGTGATGGAACATTAATTCTCGGTAGCGACAACCAAAAAGACTATATCCACGGTTTCAAATTGTGGGGAAGTAAAGCCGGGGAAGATTTGGCAGAAATTGCCATTCCCGATAATTTGCAGTTTCCCAAAACTCATGATGATGGTCGCATCTGTGCCTTTTTGCGCGTTGTCGATCGCTGGATGGAAGCTATTTCACGCCATGAGTCCCTGGTGCCTTCTTTGCGCGAGGGGGTCTATTCTCAATTACTAATGGATCTCACCCATGAATCTAATGTTACAGGGACTTGGGTTGATGTTCCTGATCTGAACAATTTTTTGTAGATTTAGGTGGGGATAGTAGTCCTACATCCTAGGTATCATGCCTAATAGAGGTGAGGGGGTGACTCTAAGTATGACCGTATGGTTATGTTCACCCTTGGGTGATTCATCCTGTTAAGTCAAGTGACAAATTTCTAAGAACAGGCTGTTTTTTTGTTAAGATTAAATTAAAGGTAATTGCGGTGTGGCATTAAGACTTTGGACAAGCCATTTAAAGCCAGTTGCGAGTTAAAAAATAAATACGGATGTTTGGTATTACCCCTCTCAATTAAGGTCTGTGATAGTCAGACTCGTTGTTATAGACTGATCCGTGCTTTGTGCCAGTCTCTTCCCTGAAGTGGGAATAATTATATGACAGTAAAATTTAAGGTAAAACTATGTCCAGATTAAACGGCCGAGTTTTCGACCTAGGAAGTGGGGTATTGCGTCAGATCGGCATTAGCCCTGACATTTCCTTTGAGGATATAACTCGCCTAACTATTCACATTACCAATGCACCGATCGCTTTTATCAGCTTTATCGACCAAACTCATCAGTGGCTGAAGGCTCAAATAGGCTTGTCCGATGATATAAGTATTTATTTAGATTTTTGCGGATATGCGATCGCCTATCATCGTGGTGGAAGTCTCAGTGCCGAGCCCGCAAGTCCTACCTCAGAACCCATTATTATTGAAGATATCAGCACTCACCCCCAACTCGCTAGTCACCCGATAGCCAAAAATGACCAACCTATAAAATCTTATCTGGGTGTTCCAATTACTACCCTAGAGGGCTATCAATTGGGGATGATATCAGTAATGAATTATGATTACTGGGAACCTTCACCTGAGCAGATTATAGCACTAGAATCCCTCACTCGTCAAGTAGCTAACCAAGTTAATTTACACCGACAATTAATCGACCTGCACGGGAAATTAAGTCATCTGGAAACTATCATCACTGAACGCCGAAAAGTATGGGATATTGTCCGCCAAGAACGGGATTTTGTCAATGGAGTTTTAGATACTATTAGCGCCCTAGTAGTGGTGATTGATCCGCAGGGTCAGATTGTCCGTTTTAATAAAAGTTGTGAACAATTGACGGGATATAAAGCCGGAGATGTTGAGGGCTTATTGATTCAGGATTTAGGATTATCAATTTTTGATCAAGAGTGGGAGGGATTTGATTGGGGTTTAGCAGCCATTGAGTTGGACGAACCGCCCCAATCATCTCATCATGTGCAATCGAATAGTATGAGGATGGGTCATTTTCCTAGACAGTGTGAGAACCAGTGGAAAGGAGCTGATGGAGAAGCCTATTTAGTGTCTTGGTCAAATAGTGCAATTCTGCATCCAGATGGCTCTCTCAAATATATATTAGGCTGTGGGATTGATATTACTAATCGGAAACAGTCGGAAGAAATGTTGCATTTATTGCAGCGGGCGATCGAAGCTAGTCCTAATGGTATTGTGATTTCGGAAAGCAGCAACAATGATCTGCAAATTATTTACTGTAATGCAGGTTTTGAAAAGCTAACTGGGTATACTAAAGAAGAGGTAGTTGGTCAAAACTGTAGGTTTCTCCAAGGCCCAGACACTAATCGAGATTCAATTGCTATTATTAGACGAGCCATCAAGCAAGAAAAAGGATGTAAAGTGAACTTAAAAAATTATCGGAAAGATGGTAGCTGCTTCTGGAATGAACTAGCTATTTCTCCGGTACGAGACCATCAAGGAAAACTCACGCATTTTATTGGTATTCAAACTGATATTACCGAACGGAAGCAGTCGGAAGATGCTTTGCGAGAAAGTGAAGCTCGCTACCGTCTGTTAGCAGATCATGCTACGGACTTAATCTCCCGACATGATGCTGAGGGGATTTATCTTTATGCCTCGCCAGCTTGTCGAGATTTACTAGGTTATGAACCGGAAGAATTAATAGGAATTTCGGCTTATAAATTTTTCCACTCTGATGATATAGAGCGCATCCAGAAATCTCACCAGACCTTATTAAGTGATTCTGATGTGGATACGGTAAGTTATCGAGTTCGGCGTTCTGATGGTAGTTTTATATGGTTTGAAACGACTTCTCACGCTATCCGCAATCATGACAATAATGATATCCAAGAAATCGTATCTATATCTCGTGATATTACTGAACGCAAACAAGCAGAAGAAATCCTGCGGGAGCGATCGCACCTTTCTCTACTAGAAGCCGAAGTTGGGAAAGCCCTAGGACAAGGTGGCACAATACCAACTATTCTGAATCGTTGCGCGAAAGCAATGGATCAATATTTACAGGTCGCCGGGGTATCGATATGGACCATAAACAATCAAACTAATCAACTCGAAAGACAAGCCGGGGCGGGAATTGTTACCCTGAAAGCACCCACACCGCAGCTATTGAACCATGAACTATCCCAAGTGTCTCAACAAATAATACAGGTTTCTCACCAAACCTTAGAAGTCCCACTGGTGGTAGAAGGGCGGTTAATGGGAATGATGGCTATTTGTAGTTCTAATCCATTATCTCCGCAAGTTCAGGATGTGCTAGGTTGGATTGCTAATGCGATCGCTGTGGGAATTGACCGGGTAAAAGCCCGCGAAGAATTGCAAAGCCGTAGGGAAGCCTTACTATTTCGCTTGGCTAGTCAAATCCGCAATTCCCTAGATATTGACACAATTTTGGGAACAGCAGTTCAGGAGATCCGCAGTGTTCTACAAATCGACCAATGCCATTTTTTGTGGTATTTACCCACTCAACCGAACAGACATAATTTTGCCATTACTCACGAATCGCGATCGCCTTCTTTATCAAAGGTTTTAGAAGATTACCCCTCGGATAAAATTGGCTGGTTGGCTAATAAAATCTGTAAGCGGGAAACAGTACAGGTTAATAATTTACAAGATACAACCGTTTTAGATGCAACTACCAGGGGGTTACTGGAGGAGGCGGGAATTGCTTCGGAAATTTTACTACCCCTGGAGACGCGATCGGGACAGCGGGGGGCTGTGGTCTGTAATCAATATAATAATCCTCGCGATTGGATAGATAGTGATGTAGAACTATTGCGAGCCGTAGTAGATCAATTAGCGATCGCCATTGACCAAGCGGAACTTTACGCCCAAACTAGAGCCGCCGCCTTAGCCGCCCAAACTCAAGCCTTCCACCTAAGCGAGGCTCTCCAGGACTTGCAACAAAAAGAGTCACAATTAATTCAAAGTGAAAAAATGTCTAGTTTAGGACAAATGGTGGCGGGGGTAGCCCACGAAATTAATAACCCGGTGAATTTTATTTATGGCAACCTCACCTATGCCCGCGATTATACTAAGGATATGCTGGAATTAGTCGAACTGTATCAAGAACAATATCCTGAACCTCTGGAAGTTATCCAAGAACGCATAGAGGAGATTGACCTAGACTTTTTGGTAGAGGATTTACCGAAAATCCTGTCTTCCATGGAAATGGGAGCCGATCGCATTCGCCAAATTGTTGTATCTCTGCGGAACTTCTCCCGTTTAGATGAGGCGGACATGAAGCCGGTGGATATTCACGAGGGTATTGATAGCACTTTATTGATTCTGCAAAACCGCCTGAAAGCAAAAGGTAGTAGTTCTGGTATTGAAGTGGTTAAAAAATATGGTCAACTTCCTAGGGTGGAATGTTATGCGGGACAGCTTAACCAGGTGTTTATGAATATTCTCAGCAATGCGATCGATGCTTTAGATAACCAACCAGACCCCCGTATAATCACCATTACCACCGAAGTCGTATCCATTAGCTCTGGGTCTAACTTATTTCCCCTTCCCGCTTCTGATGTAATCAAAACCACCTCAGAAGGGATCATCAAACCTCCCGAATCCAAAAGTAAACAGGTGTTGATTCAGGTTCATGACAATGGCTCAGGTATTCCCGATGATTTAAAAAATCGACTGTTTGATCCATTTTTTACCACTAAACCCGTTGGGAAGGGGACAGGACTGGGACTATCAATTAGTTACCGGATTATTGTTGAAAAGCACGGAGGAAGCCTCAAATGTATCTCACAGCCGGGCGAGGGCTGTACTTTTGCCATTCAGATTCCCATTGAACCACCCCCGGAACTCAAGCAAACTCATTAAAGTGGAAAGCCTCTGATTGCTTTGGATGTCTGGTAGATATCAGGGGCTGAAAAAAAATTTCCCAAAACACTTGACAAAACAGGGGTGAGTATTGATATGATAATAAAGCTGAGAGATTATTGGGGCGTCGCCAAGCGGTAAGGCAGCGGGTTTTGGTCCCGCCWWTCGGAGGTTCGAATCCTTCCGCCCCAGTTTAGTATAAACCCTTATCCTGACAGCGATAGCGGGTTATTACTCAACCCAATAACTATGCCTAGTTACTCAAATATTACTCACAATCTAGTCCTAGCACAGGAAAATAATTCTGTCAACGGTTGATTACTCAGTCAACAATCACAACTTAATCAATCTGTCAAATATCCATTCCTCCCCCCAACCAAACACCGATAGGGTAACTCCCTTGTGATACCCGTCAATGGCAAGCCTATCGGTTCGTTACGAACCATTGACTGTTATCACATCGGTCGTTTCCCCAATAGTGCTTGTTTCGGTTAGGGGGAGGGTATGGGTTCAATTTTGCAGGGTATTACCTAAAGCTACCAGTGCTAATAATAGGACGGTAATGAGTGCGATCGCAGTGGGATTTATCTATGGCTCAAAGTCAACATGATAGCTGTAGGTAGCCGTAGGGGGAACCCACTAGGTTATCAATGTACAACGATACCCCTATCAATGTACAACGATACCCCTATCAATGTACAACGATATMAGGCTGCCTATCCGGTTATCTATGGGAGTCAGATTATTGGGGTAATATTTGGAAGCCTGCTATCTACCAACAAAATGCGATCGACTAATCACGACTAACCTGGCTATGACATACTGAAGCGATACCCCCAAACAACTTTTCAACTGGTAACTTGTTTCGTAATCT
>NZ_PKGG01000308.1:0-4642 GCF_046480465.1 Arthrospira sp. PCC 8006 | reverse complement strand
TACCCTTTCAGAAGTGCGATCGCGTACTCTCTCAGAAGTGCGATCGCGTAGCGTGTCCGTAGTGCGTATCGCGTAGCCTCGGAGATAGCCAAGCTGAGTTCGGATTAATTTTCAAGCCTTCAGAATAACAAGTAACAGCCTCTTCTAAATTGCCCTGCTTAACCAAAGCATCCCCTAACCCATGATAAGCCCAAGCAAAATGGGGGTTAATATCTATTACCTGGTGATCAAGCGCGATCGCCTCATCCAACTTCCCAGACCGTTTCAACTGATTCGCCTGTCTCAGCAACTCACCCGCACTCATTCCCTCACCACTCCTCATAACTAGCTTACCAACACACCCACCCCCTGACATATCCCAGCATTATACCCTATCACGAGACTGATGCAACTTGACAAACATCTACCGAGCGATTCTCGGAAGTGCGTTCGCGCAGCGTGCCCGCCAGAAGTATCGCCTACTCTCTCGGAAGTGCGTTCGCGCAGCGTGCCCGCCAGAAGTATCGCCTACCCTTTCAGAAGTGCGTTCGCGCAGCGTGCCCGCCAGAAGTATCGCCTACATTCTCGGAAGCGCGTTCCCGTAGCCTCGGAGTGCGACGTATTGCCTAGAGTCTCAGAAGTGCGATCGCACCCCCGATTATACAGGCAAGATGCCTGGGCTACACTATGAGCGATCGCGCAGCACGTCTCGCCGGAGATTCGGTTTACCGGAATAATAAAGTGTTCGGTTATCCGTGATTGACAGATTTTAATTTTTATGATATAAGCCAGAAGTGGCAGGGGGAAATATCTGGTGCGATCGCGTAGCGCGATCGCAATTCTGATGGGGGCATGAGGGCTGGGGGTTGACACGATGGGTGCGTTCGCGTAGCGTGCGCGTAGCGCAATCGCTCTCGATTATACAGGCAAGATGCCCCGAAAACGAGCCATAATTGGTGAGCAAATCAAAGCCTCAATCACCCATCAAATGGCGATCGCCCACCATGCCCAACATTCCTTTGACCACCGTGAAATTTGAGTGATTTTATGGGGCGAAGCGAGAGTGAAAATCCGCCCAACAACTTGGCAATGCCACCAGAATTTTGAGATTTTTTGGTCTCCTTACCTGGGGATGATAGAGCCGCCAAAAATGCCGGAGAAATCCGAAACAACTTGGCGAGTTGGGGAACCCCAATCGCCCCTGATGATTTGCTGATGGCCGCGCGAGCCATTGTCAATAATTTCATATTGGTCACTCACAATACCAGAGAATTTGAGCCGGTATCCGAGTTGAGAAGAGAAGATGGGGAAGTTTAGCTCGAATACCGAGGGCGGCGATCACATAATACCTAGAGCGATCGGCATTCGGTTTGCCGGAATAAAGTATGCGGTTATCCGTACTTGACAAGTGTAGTTAATTGTGAATTGATGAAAATCCTTGGCAAGAATGTTCTCCTTGGGTATAATCGCTGGGTGAATACAACCCGTCTATATAGACTTGATTCTGGGGAGTCAGGGATTTAGTGAGGGGTAATCAACTGCTGCCGAGCCGTAAGCTAGAAGAGGCGGTGGATGGTTTTCAAAAAGCGATCGCCATCCCCATTTCCCTGGATTTCAGTAATCGTGCTAGGGTAGTGGTAGGCTGGCTGTGATGTAATGCGATCGCACCTTGCCACCTCCCCCTGCTGTTAAAGAATTTATTGAGACCTCAACCGGAATTATATCACCCGTCAAAGCGATCGCCAACCTCCGAGTCCCAGCCCACATCCCCCGTTACTCCCCCCATAAGCGGGTATATTAGCAGAAGTGGCGATCGTCCCAGCCCTCAATCGGTATAAATCCGGTTCCGCCAAGGATTGCGACCCTCCCAATTATACAGGCAAGATGCCCGGAAAAGGTGCGATCGCGCTTCTGTGGGGACGGCTGCACCCGGCGCATCACATCAAACACCTTCCGCGTCGTGTCCGGACGCCGGAATGCGATCGCCACAACGGGTGTCGTCAGCAATTCCGATGGAGCCATGAGCGCTGGGGGTTGACACGATGGGAGCGACGCTCTCGATTCTACTGGACCGACACACCTTAAACGGTGGGTTACGGCGGATTGCTATATTGCCTCACCGCCTGGGTTTCAGCCGCCTAACCCACCCTACACGAAAGCACATTTTTAGCCGTGTCGGTCCACTACAGGCAAGATGCCTGTGCTACGCGAAGAGCGATCGCACCTATCTCGTTTGCCCCGATCGCCACTCATTCAAAGCATTGACTAAAAGCAGCTACAAGTGCTAAAATTAGGCGTTATAAAAACTGGAAAATATTCGAGACGACTCAACCCAAAAGGAGAATCTCCAAACAATGCTTTATAAAGTTCCTTTGCTGCTCTCCCCCCAACCCGAAGGGGGATTTACTGTGACCTCCCCACTCTTGCCAGAACTTCTGACCGAGGGCGACACCGCCGAGGAAGCCCTCGCCAACGTTCAGGATGCCCTGGCTGCCGTGGTCGAGATTTATGAGGATTTGGGTCGAACTTTACCCCCAAATTTATGTGTTGCCGATGCCGATCATTCTGTGTGGCTAGAAACTTTAGTCGTGAGTTCATGAAGTATCGCGAAGTGGCCCGAAAACTGAAAGCATTGGGTTGTCAAGAATTGCCCCGGCGCGGGGGTGGCTCTCACCGAAAGTGGTTGAATCCCAACACAGGGCAAGCTTCGGCGTTACCGGATTGGGGAAGTCGCGATCTCAAAATTGGAACTCTACGGTCTGCACTGCGACAACTGGGAATTGATTGGGATGTTTTCAACAACACTTAATCAAAGCAATTAATCGCCTCGCATTGACAACAACCTTCATCGACCCCTCAATTTATAAATCCCATGACTTCCTTTCTGTCGGTGTAATTGATAACCCAATTTGCTGATGACCCGGTTTTTTCAAAAAACCGGGTTTCTCGAAACAAGCGATCGCGCGCGTCGGAGTCCGACGTATCGTCCGCTCAAATGAGGATGATGGAGAAACCTGAGAGCAACCCCCATCGACGAACAGCGGCGATCGCACTCTTAACTATCAATTAAGTTGCTCAAGTAATAATTCATTTACGAGTTGATTACCTTGGGGACTGAGATGGATGTGGTCACGGTAGAGACTCGGGGGGTCGGGGTGGCGGTTGAAGGGTGTAAGCAAATCGATAAATTTAATATTTTCCTGTTGGGTAAGGGATTGCAGACGTGAGCGTGCTTTAAGTTCGTAGTCCTTGGGTCCAGGCTGACCGATTTCCCGTAGCAGGGGAGTCATCAGCAGTAGGAATTGAGCCCCCTGTTGAAGAGCGATCGCATTTAGCTCTCTAATCATATCTAGGTTATAAGCCACCACATCCTGGGGACGTGGGCGAGAAGGTGGAGGGATAGGCTGATCGCGTCCTAAATAGCGGTTAAACAGTTCCAACAAGGCTAAAGGAGGTTTTTGGTCTGGATAGTTGCGATCGCGTCCGACAATGTGAGGATTAGGGATTCTAGCAAACAAATCATCGGTATTGAGTAGCAAAACTAAGCTCTGAGAACCAAATAAACCGAACTTCTGAACATAAGCCAATTGATTCGGGGGTCCCCAGGAATTAGCAGAAACATTGAGAACCTCCACCTGTTTGACTGGTAGTTGGGATTGAAGCTGTTGTGTCATCATGGCAGAAATCGTGTCATCCTGATCAGTCCACCATCCACCATTAGCAATAGAATCTCCTAACAACATGATCCGGAGAGTGTTATCTTCTGGTGTAGGGGCGATCGCATGAGAACGCATAGAATATTGATTAATCTCAATCCGGTTGCCAAATCGTCTGCTACTCTGATCACCAGCCAATAAATAGCCGATCTCCTCATCAGATACATAAATCAAAGGATTGCCAAAACCAAAAAAAACCCGTAACCCTAGTTCCAAAAGAGCGATCGCTCCCAGAACCCCAACTATCACTATCACCAGAATTTTGACCATCTCAGCCTCAAATTAGTCCCCGCGTGCAGAATTTGCTTAGTCAATTCTTTGAGTATCACAAGGATATAGCGAATCCACAAAAGTTACCAAGCATTGTAAAGTCTCAACAAGAATCTAGTCATATATAGTCAGATTTGACCAATATAGACATGAATTTCCGGCTCTGGACAATCGGCGATCGCACTTTCGCAGTTCGTGACTACTAACCCGAACAACCCGTAGTTACTGTCCAGAGTCCGCTCCAACTCCTCCGTTTCTCCCTCTAGCACCGCCTGGGAAAGTTTCGTCGGCAAATATAATTATTTATCAATTTCCGTCAAACAATTTACGCAAATTCTCAGCCCAAATATTCCCCGAATACAGAATCCTCCCATCTACCGCGATCGCATCATCGCCATCACTAGGTCATTATGTTAACTTTTGTAACAAAAAATTAAGTTTTGTTGCGAAAAAATTTTTTTTTGGGGGGGTGGGGTTGCCTTTTGGGGGGGTCTGCGCTATACTTTAAATAATGGGAATAGTCGAATTTTTTTTATTTGTGCATATATTCTCATTATGAAACAATATGTCAATATCCTATCATGAGTTCCCGGCTGTTGTCAACCCTCACCCGTTGTCTATAATGAATAAAACGATATTTTTGAGGGTTCCCAATTATGGCAGATTACCATATAGAA
>NZ_PKGG01000120.1:0-15497 GCF_046480465.1 Arthrospira sp. PCC 8006 | reverse complement strand
CCAACAAAAGCCCACAGAGAGTAGGTCGTGTGAAACCCAACAAAAGCCAATTAACCGGAGAGTAGTTAGTTTTTACAAACCTAAGTAAATGTATTAAATATAGCCAAAATCAGGCAGAATAAAGCTGCCATGACTTTGGTTATATCGATGTGAAAGGGCACTACTTGGGTTTCTGATCTGATTATAACCTATACTGCCAGATTTTTCTATCCGATTTGTGCAACTTTTTGAGGCTCATGGACTGTAGAAACCTCGAAATTGATATATTGAATTGATACATAAAAAAATCCCCCCTAACCTTATTAGCGGGAAATGGGGGGGGTAGTAGGGTTTTTAGGTTGTCAGGGTTCAGTTATTAACTTGTTCAAATTCAACCTCAGTATCAGGGTCAATATCAACTTCGGTATCGTCCCCTTCACCAGATAAAGGGACTAAAGCGACAGCAGCGATCGCATCTTCCTTATCCAAGCGTTGTACCCGCACCCCTGTAGCATTGCGGGACTGTCGAGAAATAGCACTAATCACCTGACGAATAATAATTCCCCGGCTGGTAATTAACATCAATTCATCAGTATTATGTACCACCTGAAGCGCTACCACACAATCACCAGATAAATGGGGTTTAAACTTAGTAGCAATAATTCCTTGTCCGGCGCGATTTTGTAAGCGGAATTGAGACACAGGAACCCGTTTTCCATAACCCCTAGTAGTAATCACCAAAATCGAAACCCCATCAGGTTCAACCTCAGTAGTAGCTAGTTCTTCCGAGGAATCCATATCTTCCACATCTTCAACCGCAGTAGTATTTTCCTCCTCTTCTATTTCCGGTTCTTCACCCCCCAATTGAGGAATAGTAGCCACAATAAAACTAGGGAGAATATCCATACCAATGAGTTCATCATTTGGTTTTAGTTTCATAGATTTAACCCCACGGGTAGCGCGACCGAGGGGTCGTAATTGTTTGTCATCAGTATGGAAATGAATAGCCATACCTAGGCGAGAACCGATAATAATGCTATCATCTACCCTGGCACTGCGTACCCAGCGCAACTCATCTCCTTCATTTAAGGAAATGGCAATTAATCCATTAGAACGGATATTGCTAAAAGCGGAAAGGGCAGTTTTTTTGATATAACCACCCTTAGTTAGCATCACCAAATATTCATCGTTGGTAAATTCCCCAACCGCCACCAAAGAGGTAATTTTCTCATCCCGAGGAATTGGCAACATTTGCACAATCGGCACCCCCCTAGCGATGCGAGACCCGATAGGTATTTGATAGGCTTTTAAACAGTAAGCTACCCCCCGTTCAGTAAAGAATAGAATACTGTCATGGTCGCGACAACTCAAGAAATGTTTAACCCCATCATCCTCCTTCATTTTGGTACCAGATTTACCGCGAGTCGCGCGATTTTGAGCCTCAAAAGTATTAACTGGCATCCGTTTAATGTAGCCTTGTTCAGTGAGGAGAATAATCGCCTTTTCATTGGCAATTAAATCCGTATCTTCCAGCTCACTTTCTTCGAGTTCAATTTCCGTCCGCCGGGGTGTGCCGTGACGTTCTTTAATTTGTATTGCTTCCTGCTCAACAATTTCTAAAATCCGTTCTCGGCGATTTAAAATATCGTTGAGGTCAGCAATTTTCTCCAAAAGTTCTTGATGTTCTTGGTCAATTTTCTGAGCTTCCAAGGCGGTTAAACGTCGCAGTTGCATTTGTAAAATCGCATCAGCTTGTGGTTCAGAAAGTCCGAACCTTTCGATTAGCTCTTGTTTGGCTGTAGGGCTATCAGCAGCATGGCGAATTAGGGCAATAATTGCATCCAGATTATCGAGAGCAATTAATAATCCTTGCAGGAGGTGATCACGTTCTTCGGCTTTGCGTTTTTCATATTCAGTACGCCGCCGGATAGTGTGGATGCGGAAGTCTAGGAAAACATGGAGATATCGCTTGAGGGTAAGCAATTCTGGTTTTCCGTTAACTAGGGCTAACATATTAGCGCCGAAGTTAGCCTGAAGGGGAGTTTGTTTATAAAGGTTGTTGAGAACCACCCTAGGATAGGCATCTCGTCGGAGTTCCACGACGATCCGCATCCCTTCACGATCGCTTTCATCTCGGATATCTGATATCCCCTCCAGGCGCTTCTCATTCACCATTTCGGCGATTTTTTCGATTAAAGCGGCTTTGTTGGTTTGGTAGGGTAACTCGGTGATGATAATAGCTTCGCGGTCTGGTCGTCCTCGGTGTTCAATGGTTTCAATTTGGGCAACTCCCCGCATGGTGATAGAACCCCGTCCGGTGGTGTAGGCTTCCCGAATACCAGAGCGTCCGAGAATTTTCGCCCCGGTGGGGAAGTCAGGACCAGGGATATAGCGCATTAGTTCGATGTCAGTAATTTCGGGATTATGAATTACCGCGACTAAGCCATCGACTAACTCATTGAGGTTATGGGGGGGGATGTTAGTTGCCATTCCGACGGCGATACCGGAGGAACCGTTGAGCAACAGTTGAGGAATGCGGGCCGGAAGCACTAGGGGTTCTTGTTGGGAACCGTCAAAGTTATCGCCAAAATCTACGGTATCCGAGTCGATATCCCGCAACATGGCTTCGGAGGTGAGGTAGTGTAGGCGACATTCCGTGTATCGCATGGCGGCGGGGGGGTCATTATCGACGGACCCAAAGTTCCCGTGACCTTGAATTAGGGGCGATCGCATCGAAAATTCCTGAGCCATCCGCACTAGGGCATCGTAAACGGCTGTATCACCGTGGGGGTGATATTTACCCAGAACCTCCCCTACAACCCGGGCGCACTTCCGAAAGGGGCGATCGGGCATTAGGCCTAGTTCATTCATGGCATACAGGATGCGACGATGGACTGGTTTAAACCCATCCCTGGCATCTGGCAGCGCCCGACCTACAATGACGCTCATGGCGTATTCGAGATAGGATTGCTGCATCTCGTTCCGCAAATCCGTTGGGATAATTCGGGATTCGGAAGCGCTCATAGAATTTAAAACTCCATTAGTATTGCAAAAACTGTCGCTTTTTTGTGAAATAATCAGATCAAATAAATTGATTTTCGATTATTATTTGAAAACGCGCGACTAGGCTATAAAATTATAGCATAGTTTTCACACATTTTTGAGGGGAATCCCTCTCGGCCCTGTTGCCTTTTTGTCCCCTATTGTTAGCCCCGGCACGGTCAATGTTAACTGTTATCTACTCTGACGAATTTCTGGAACACAAAACGGGTTTATTTCATCCTGAACGACCCGAACGCCTGAAAGCGATCGTCCAAGGTTTGCGGGCCGCCCCTTGGAGTGACCAACTAACTTGGCTGTCACCCACTCCGGTACAAGACCGCCAAAGCCTGATTATGCAAGTCCTCAAGGCTGTTCACACCGACTCCCATATTGACAGGATTAAAAATATTGCCAGTGCTGGCGGCGGCCATCTTGACGGCGATACTCCCATTTCTGAGGAGAGTTACCAGGTGGCGCTATTGGCGATCAGTGCTTGGTTAGATGGTGTCGATCGCACTTTGACTACCGCCAGACCTAGTTTTATTTTAGCCCGTCCCCCCGGACATCATGCCGAAGCGGGTCTGGGTATGGGGTTCTGTTTGTTTTCTAATGCGGCGATCGCTGCTCATTATGCCATTCAACAGCCTGGTATCAACCGGGTTGCTATTCTTGATTGGGACGTTCACCACGGTAACGGAACCCAAAGCCTGGTCGAAAATCACCCCCAAATGGCTTACTGTTCCCTTCATCAGTCCCCCTGTTATCCCGGAACTGGCTACCCMCAAGAAAAAGGTCAATATAATAATGTTTTAAATATCCCGATGTCTCCCGGTAGTACCATGGCATTATACCAGCCAGCTTTTGAACATAAAGTTATCCCTTTTTTACAAAATTTTCAGCCAGATTTATTAATTGTCAGTGCTGGATATGATGCCAATCAAGCTGACCCCTTAGCCAGTATTTCCTTACAGCCGGAAGATTTTGGGGTTTTTACCGACTATTGCTGCCAAATAACCAGCAAAATTGTGTTAGGATTAGAAGGGGGATATGATTTAAAATCTTTGGCGGATTCAGTGGTGGCAACTATAGAATCTTGCTTAAATCATTAATCCTTCCCCCTCCGTTCAGCAATTAACTCCCGCCACAACCAACTATCAAATAGTATCTGAAATAATATCAAATTGAACTATGGTCAAATTTGAGTTAAAAGCACCCTTTCAACCTACAGGAGATCAACCATTAGCGATCGCCCAATTAATTAACAGCATCAAATCCGGTCATCCTAAAACCACCCTATTAGGCGCAACTGGAACCGGAAAAACCTTTACCATTGCCGCCACCATAGCCCAATTAGGTCGCCCTACCCTAGTCCTCGCCCATAACAAAACCCTCGCCGCCCAACTCTGCAATGAACTGCGGGAATTTTTCCCTAACAATGCCGTTGAATACTTTATCAGCTATTACGACTATTATCAACCGGAAGCCTATATTCCCGTTTCCGACACTTATATAGAAAAAACAGCCTCAATTAACGATGAAATTGATATGCTGAGACACTCAGCTACTCGGTCATTATTTGAAAGGCGAGATGTAATCGTCGTAGCTTCCATTAGCTGTATTTATGGGTTAGGAATACCCACCGAATACCTCAACGCCGCCATTCCTCTACGGGTAGGAGAAGACCGAGACCAACGCCAACTTTTGCGAGATCTAGCCTCTATTCAATATAGCCGCAATGACACCGAAATCACTCGCGGACGCTTCCGAGTTCGCGGAGATGTCTTAGAAATTGGACCCGCCTATGAAGACCGCATAATTAGGGTGGAATTTTTCGGGGATGAAATTGATGCAATTCGTTATATTGACCCCGTAACCGGAGAAGTCTTACAGAGTTTAGAAACATTAAACATATACCCCGCGCGCCACTTTGTGACTCCCGGAGATAGGTTAGATGCTGCTTGTGATGCTATTGCTGCTGAACTTAAACAACAGTTAGCCGAGTTAGAAAAAGCTGGTAAACTTTGGGAAGCCCAACGCCTAGATCAACGCACTCGCTATGACTTGGAAATGCTGCGAGAAGTGGGATATTGTAATGGTGTGGAAAACTACTCTCGTCACCTCGCTGGAAGGCTTCCCGGTTCCCCTCCTGAGTGTTTGGTGGACTATTTTCCTGATGATTGGTTATTGGTGGTCGATGAGTCTCATGTGACGGTTCCTCAAATTCGGGCTATGTATAATGGCGACCAAGCTAGAAAAAAGGTGCTAATTGAACATGGTTTTCGTCTCCCTAGTGCGGCGGATAATCGACCTTTGAAATCTGAGGAATTTTGGCAAAAAGTTAAACAGTGTATTTTAGTCTCGGCGACACCAGGAGATTGGGAAATTGCACAATCTCAAGGTCAGGTGATTGAACAAGTTATTAGACCAACCGGGGTAGTTGACCCAGAAATATTTGTCCGTCCGACTACAGGACAGGTGGATGATTTAATCGCTGAAATTAAGGAAAGAATCCCCAGAAATGAACGGGTTTTAGTGACGACTTTAACTAAGCGAATGGCGGAGGATTTAACTGAGTATTTCCAAGATAGGGGGATTCGTGTCAGATATCTACATTCGGAAATACAGTCCATTCAGCGCATTGAGATTATTCAGTCTTTACAAGAAGGTGAATTTGATGTGTTAATTGGGGTTAATTTATTGCGGGAAGGTTTGGATTTACCACAGGTGTCTCTGGTGGCTATTTTGGATGCGGATAAGGAAGGATTTTTGCGCGCGGAAAGGTCTCTGATTCAAACTATTGGGAGGGCGGCGCGTCACGTTCGCGGTCAGGCGATTTTGTATGCTGATAATATGACGGACAGCATGAGCAAGGCGATCGCCGAAACTAACCGACGGCGAACAATTCAGTTGGAGTATAATCAAAAATATGGGATTATCCCTAAATCTATTGTCAAAAGTTCCAGTAATGCCATTTTGGCGTTTTTGGATGTCTCCAGACGCTTAAATTCTCAACAAATTGATCTCGCTTGTCAACAGGTGGATGATTTACCCCTGGAAGAAATACCAACTTTAATTGAACAGTTGGAGGTTCGCATGAAGGAGGCGGCGCAACAGTTGGAGTTTGAGGAGGCGGCTAAATTTCGCGATCGCATTCGCATTTTACGCGATAAATTAGTTGGTCGTTAATTGATTTTTAGGACTCAGCGGCTGGGCCAAAAAAAAATTTTTCTCGGCGCGCCCCCGCGCTTTTTTTTTCAGAAAACCCTATCTTTTTGGGGGAGTCCGTGCTATACTATAAGATAATTGGAATATTTGCGAAAATATTATTTTTGCTCAAATTCCATTATTTAATATACTCCTATCATAGCCGAGTAGCGCCGCCCTGTCAACCCCTTTTCACTTGGGCGGCCGGGCCATTTTAAAAAAAAAGCTATTCTATGACAACTGGATCAGCCGATCGCAATTGCCAAGTTTTGCAAGTCCAAAAATAAGCGCCAATACCGACAAGTAAATTAGCAATACAAGCGGCGGCAAAAATGCCTTTAACTCCCCACCAGAGACTACCCAAATAAGCCAAAGGAACATAAAGTAATAACATCCGGGTAATAGTCATCATCAAAGATGGTAAAGGCTTACCCAAAGCATTAAAAGTAGAACTAGCGATGAACATGAGACCCATAGTTCCATAACTAACGGGAACGAGGGTGAGGTAACTAGCAGCGATCGCGACTACATTGGGATTTTGATCAAAAGCGGTAGCGATTTGTTCAGAACTAGCAGCCAAAATAAGAGTTAATAGGACTCCCCAAAATATACAAAACAGGAAAGACTGTCGGATAGCAGTGTGTACGCGATGATAAAGTTGAGCGCCCCAATTTTGACCAACAAAAGGACCAATACTAGCAGAGAGTGCCATAATCACAATTAAAGCGAAAGCCTCGACTCGGGTAGCAATACCAAAACCAGCGACGGCTTCGGCCCCCTCTGTAGCGACCAAACCTGTAACGACGGCGGTAGAAATAGGGGTAATCATATTGGTTCCGGTAGCGGGAATACCAACATGAAGAATTTGTCGCCAGTCGGACAATAGGTCTTTGGGGGTGGGAAGTTTCCAGAGGAGCATTTTTTCGCGGAAATGCAGGAAGAAGACGGAAGCGATTAAAGTGGTAGCGCGACCGATAACAGTAGCGATCGCGGCTCCCCGCAGTCCCATGGCTGGTATAGTAGCAAAGCCAAAGATAAATATGGGGTCAAGGATAATATTAACGACAGCAGCGACAGTCATAATCACACTAGGAACGAAGGTATTACCCGCCGCGCGAATAGCGCTAGTCCCGACCATAGGAACCACCAGAAAAATGACACCCCCATACCAAATGGTCATATACTCGCGGATAAATGGCAAGATATCAGGACTGGCTCCCAAGGCTTTAAACACGGGGTTAATGGTGCTGATACCGAGGACGACCAAGACACTAACCATAAGCAGAGACAGACTGAGAGAGTTAGTGGTGAGGCGGCGGACGCGATCGGGTTCTCCCTCCCCAATAGCCCTAGCAATGACAGAAGCAGCGCCTATCCCCAGTCCCATAGATACGCTTCCTAATAGGGTGACTACTGGAAAGGTAAAACTCATCGCGGCTAGTTGTCGGGTTCCCAACTTAGCGACGAAGTAGGTATCTGCTAGGCTAAAGGCAATAATGGCAAACACTCCCCAAATCATTGGTAGAGTGAGGTTAATCAGGGTAGATGTAACAGATCCTTGGGTTAATGTTCCTTTCATAGGGCCAGCGGCTTTGAGCATATTTACAAAAGTTTACCAAAAAAAAAGGGTTGAAGCTAGGCGGTAGGTGGTAGTGGCTCTATTAGTGTTTGGGGGAAGATTGCTAAAATGTTACATATTATTGCAGAGCTTCATAAAAGTTAGACTGCGATCGCCTCAATCCCCTAATCTGTAAGCATGGTATATTGATGCCAGTATGCTAAATCCCAATCATCCTGGGATTGCTCATTGGCGATAACTGATAAACAATGCTGACGTTTTAGAATAAGGAGATTAATGGTGCCCCTTCCATTATTAAGCTACACTACCACGAGTTTCAATACTCGTGTTGCTGGATATGAAGTTCCAGGTGATGAGCAGCCCCAAATTTATACGGCTGAAAATATGCCTTCGGGTTCTGAGTGGGACACTCTGATCTGGGCGGCCTATCGGCAAATCTTTAGTGAGCATCAAATGCTCAAAAGCAATCGCCAAACCTTCCTGGAGTCCCAACTCAAGTTTGGTCAGATCACCGTCCGTGACTTTATTGGTGGGTTAGCGACTTCGGCTCCTTTCTTGGAGAGGAACTACCAAACCAACAGCAACTACCGCTTTGCGGAAATGTGCGTTCAGCGAATTCTCGGTCGTGATGTTTACAACGAACGGGAAAAAATCGCTTGGTCAATTGTGATTGCTAACAAAGGACCGAAGGGCTTCATTGAGGAACTACTCAATAGCGACGAATACCTGGATAACTTCGGATATGATACAGTTCCTTATCAACGTCGTCGGGTTCTGCCTCAGCGCAATGTGGGCGAAACACCCTTTAACCTGAAGACTCCCCGGTACAATGAATACCACCGGACCCAGTTGGGATTCCCCCAAGTTATCTGGCAAACTTCTGTCCGTCGCTTTGTTCCCCAAGAGAAGCAACCGAAAGCTGGCGATCCCGCCAACTTCCTGGCTATGGCGAAGCAGGTTTCTCGTCCTGCCAACACAGTAACTCGGGTTGCCCTTGGTAGCATCAATTTTGACACCATGGTTCCTTACCGTCAGCGCTAATAGGATCTAATCCTTAGTTAAGTGGGATTGACAGTCGCTGCCAAAAGTTAGATATTCGGAGTTTTTGACCCTAGTGGTTAAGGCTCTTGATGTCTAGCATTTGGCGGCGAATTTTTTGATGGGGGCGATCGCTATAATAACAATAATGTTAATCATCCCTAATTTATTATGGCTCTCCAGATTGTTGAGTTGGAGATTACTTGGGAAAAACTTCCCGATGATTTTATTCTACCGGACGATCCTGTGGACAATATTAATCAACCGGCTTTAGCTGTAGCGTTGACTGATAGTTTAGCTGTGGCTGGTAAACTGAGCCCATTGAGTATCACGCCGACCAATTATGGGATCTGTGCTACCCTGAACGGTAAAATTGTGGTGAAAGCGCCGGACTGGGCGTTTATTCCAGAAATTCGGGTTGAGCGATCGCAGGTTGAACGCAGCTATACTCCTGAGTTGCAGGGGGCGCGTCCGATTATAGTTATGGAATTTCTCTGTGATACTGACGGGGGGGAATATTCGATTAAGCCTACCTATCCGCCAGGAAAATGGTTTTTTTATGAACGGGTGTTAGAGGTGCCTTACTATGGGATTTTTGACCCCAAAACTGGTAAGTTAGAACTTTATCGCCTTGATGAACAGGGATTCTATCAAATACAAGAACCACTAGATAATGGACGATATGCGATCGCTCCCATGGAACTGTTTTTAGGGGTTTGGGAAGGAACCCGCGAAAACCGTAACGGTTACTGGTTGCGCTGGTGGAATGAAGCCGGAGAGTTGCTGCTTTGGGGTATTGAATTGGTCGCCCAAGAACGCCAACGGGCTGAAGCAGAAAGTCAACGGGCTGAAGTTGAAAGCCAACGGGCTGAAACTGAAAGTCAACGGGCTGAAGTTGAAAGCCAACGGGCTGATGCTGAACGCCAACGGGCTGAACGTTTCATGGAACAACTGCGACAGGCTGGTATTGAGCCTTTAGACAATTAGTTTAGAGGAATTTTTAACCACTAGGTAGGGGCGTAAATATTTCGCCCCTGTCATGTGGGGTCTATTTGTTGTGAAATCCATTCTAAATAGGAGGGGGAACCTGCGACAATTGGTAAGGCGATAATTTCCGGCACTTCATAGGAATGAACCTCGGCGACCTTATCCGCCAAAGCGTCAAACTGATTCAGGTCAGTTTTAATAATTAATTGCCATTCATCGGATGAGCAGATCTCACCTTTCCAGGTGTAAACTGAATGGATGGGCATTAAACCTACACAGGCGGCTAGTTTTCCCTCGACTAAAGTATGGGCGATCGCCTCTGCTTCAGTCCGGGAACTTGCCGTTACTAATACTATACCATATTGAGCCACCATATCAATTATACCACAAACATCTAAACTTGAGACTGAGAAAGTGTTAAACAGCACAACTGTTCTAAATCTAGATATAAGCGAAAAGACAATGGTAAAATTGCCTCACAGAAATTAGCCTCTTTTACCTCGACTCCCAGTAATTTAGCCTCGCGCAAATCAGCATTTAGGAAATTAGCCCCCGACAATTTAGAACCATTCAGATCAGCATAACTCAAGCAAGCATTTTCTAAATTAGCGCCTCTTAAATCGGCATTTTCTAACTGGGAACCTAGGAGTTTAGCAGAACTGAGATTAGCCCTAATCAAGTTAGTTCCGGTCAAATTAGAACCACAAAGCCTAGCGTTACTCAAGTTAACACCATTCAAATCTAGGCGACTCAAATTAACACCATTCATATAAGCATTTTGCAAGTTAACATCAGTGAGCCTGGTTCCAAATAACTTAGCGCCACTGAGTCGCACACCATTGAGATTAGTATATCTCAAATCACTGCCAGTCAAATTAGCCCCCCGCAGATTAGCAAATTGCAGGTTAGCACCACATAAGTTAGAATTAGGGAGACTAGCGCCACGCAAATTAGTACCGGCCAAACTTGCGCCACTGAGTTGGACACCAGGTAGTTTGGCTTTGACTAAAAAAGCACCGTTTAAAGTGGCTTTGGTTAACTCAGCTTCGACCAGCTTGGCTTCGTTCATTTTAGCAAAACTCAGGTTGGCACGGTGTAAATTTGCACCATTTAACTTAACACGACTTAAAAATGAGCGAGTCAGGTTAGCACCTGTGAGGTTACTTCTCGATAGGTTAACACCTATGAGAATTACCCCTGTCAAGTCTACGCCACTGAGATCGACTCCTGTAAAGTCGGTTTGGCCTTGTTCGTAAAGTCTTAAAAGATGGCTGACGTTCATGAAAAAGTAACTCCGGCTACCTCTGATTATTTATCTAAGCACGGAAATTTAACAAAGTTTTTATATTTTTGTGTTGTTTGAATTTATGGAAAAGTTGCAATTATGGGGGTAGGACGAGAAATTATGACCGAGAGTGGGGTTAACGAGGGTCTAACCGCCAGAAAATTTATACACTCGAGTTAGGCTGTGATAAGCTACCCTTTCGGGATAAGGACTTCCGTTCAATCACGGAGATTGAGAAACATGATCAATACCCCATTACCAGACCCAGAAGACAACCCAACCTCGGTCAAACGTTGGCGGCGTTGGCTAATTTGGGGAAGTGTTGGCTTAGGTCTTACTTCTGTGGCGATCGCTGGTGGTGTAAGCTGGTTTCTACATTATCGTTTAGCCTCTACCATCGCTACAGCCCTAGAGGGGACTCTCGATAGACCTGTAGAAGTCGGACCTGTTGAACGCTTTGGGATTATTAGTGTTCGTTTTGGACGGTCTGTGATTCCTCCTACAGATACTGATCCCAATACCGCCTCAGTTGAAGCGATCGAAGCCAGCATCTCTATTATATCACTATTAACGCCAACTGTCGGCTTAAATCTCAGGGTGATTAATCCGGAAGTTTATCTTGAACAAGACGAACTCGGAAATTGGATTAGGACTGAGATAGCGCCGGGGGATGAAAGTCCTGTGGATGTGGAAATTGGCTCAATTGTCATTGAGAATGCTAATGTTAGACTCATGCCTCAAACTCTGCTGACGGCTGAGGTGACAGAAGATGCGATCGCTCTTAATGTCGATCGCCTGATTTTAGATATCAGTGACGGTAACGATCGCATCAGAACCAACCTTATAGGTAATTTCCAGGCAGGTGGAAACATACGGGTTAGATCCGATGGCATCCTATCTGCTGGAGATTTCGATACCACTATCACAGCTAATGGTCTTAATCTACCACAATTAGGATTATTAGTCAATACCCCTGGTTTAATTTTAGGGGAGGGAGAAGCGGATGCCCAATTAAGGGTAAAATTGGCGAATTTTCAACCGACTGGTATTTGGGGAAATCTGCAACTTAGGGAAGTACAAGCAATATTAGCAACCCTTTCGGAACCTGTGACTATCACGAATGCTGATCTCAGGTTTCAGGAGAGGGAGGCGACTGTGGAGACCCTAGAAATAGCTTGGGGTGATTTAGGATTAAGTAGCCAAGGGACAATCAGAACTAATACAGAATTTGACTGGTTACAAACAGAATTCGATTTACAAGCCAATTTGCTACCTGTGAGTTTGGCGACGTTATTAGAAACGGCGGATAAAGAATTAGGGGAACCTCTAGTTTTACCTGTTCAGGTAGCGGGGGAAGTTACGGCTGATATTAACTTAACGGGAAGCCTACAACAGCCTCTGGTAGAAATAGCGATCGCTACCACAGAAGACACGCAAATAGATCGGGTAATTTTTAGCGAAATTTCCCTAGACATAGCTATCGATCCAGAACTGGATCAGCAGTTAAATTTAGTAGCAGATCCAAGCCTGACGATTAACAATTTAAGGATTAAACCGATAAGCCGGGGAGAAATTAGCGGTGATGGTAGTATTGAATTAACGGGACTGACGGAGTTAATTCGCGCCGCCACTTTGACGACGGCATCACAGGGAGAATCAGTTTTACAGCCAACAGTAGAATTTACGGTAGATATTGATAGTCTATATTTAGATGCGATCGCCAGTCTATATGAACTTCCGAATAATACTAAATTAGGGGATATGTTCGCGACGGGTAAAGTTTCAGGTTCCCTAGATAACCCCCAAGCGGATATTAACTTTAATCTCGCCAATGGAACCTTGCCGATTTTGGGTTCTAGTCAAATCACCAAAAATCAGTTAACTGCGAATATAGCCATAGCAGAGGGGAGAGTAAATGCGAATGTGCAACTAGCGGATAATAATAATTGGATAGCCACGCTGAACGCGAATGAATTAGGCTTAGATCCTCTGGTCAGATTAGGATTACCTCTAGCCAACTTACCCCCAGAGTTGCAGCTAATTATCGGACAAATTGACCTGAGACAAGATAAATTAAACCTAGACACGACCATCACAGGTCAACTGGATAAACTGAACCTAAACGACATCATCGCCAATGGTAATGTTAACCTAACGATCGCTAACGGAGAAATCAACAGTGATTTCAGTTTAATAGGTGGACAATTGGGGGCAGATTTTAGAGGAAATGACCTAAATCTACCGCAAATTATAGATATCGGATTACCCCTAATAAACTTACCGCCAGAAACTCTTATCCAACTGCAAACCCTAGATTTCAGCAATGGAACCGTGCAAACTAGAGGAGTTGTGGCGGCGGACTTGAATAATTTATCAGCGAATAATATCACAGCTAATGCTATCGGTGATATCAATTTGGGGAATATGGGAGGGGTGATATCTTTCCGAGAAACTCGCCTGATAAATGGGGAGTTTAACTTGGAGTTGGAGGCGAATAGTGTGCGATTGAATCCTTGGTTAAATGTAGCCAGCAATTTGGGGAATTTACCACCGGAAACCAGGGAAACATTGAGGCGATCGCCAGAGTTAAGAAACAGTAGCTTAAATGGAGTGATGATAGCCGGGGGAAATCTGAATAATCTTAATCAGATTAAAGGTAGTGTAAATGGATTAGTTAACCTTCCCCAATTAGGTGGAGAAATCACCGCCAGAGGCGAAATTGATGGGGGGGACTTTGAGGGAACGATCATCAGTAATAATCTGCCTTTAAATCCCCTAATCAACTTAGGATTACCTTTAGCTAATTTACCGGCGAATGTAGTGGCAGAAATTCGCAATTTAGACCTAGACAACCCACAACTACAAGGGGAAACCCGGTTTAGTGGAAACCTAGCCAGCATCACCCCAGAAGCCCTAACTATTAGTTTAGACGGACAGTTAAACTTAGGGAGAGATGGGATAATCAAAGGGGTTGGGAGGACTGAAGGAGGTAAATGGAATGCGAATATAATAGGCGATCGCATTGCCTTAAATCGCTTTTCACAATTAGTAGAAAATCTCACGGGAATCGAAACCGCCCTCAGACCGACGGGATTACTTAACCAAGCCGAAAATATGCCGTTATTACGAGGGTTGTTAGATACGGAATTAAATGCTAGAGGTTCAGTGACAGAATTTAACCCTGCTACCCTGGAAGCCACCAGCAAACTAAGACTTACCGAATTACCAATAATTCGCCAACCTTTTGAAGCCATAGCGAGACTTAACAACGGACAAGTGAACATTGACCAAGCCGAAACTCCCCAATTTGGTGCTAACGGTTTATTAGCGCTAGAATTTAGTGGAAGTGGAGTTCCCAGTTTAGCCAATGTCGATCTAAATTTACGGGTATCTAACTTTGATTTAAACTCGCCTTTAGTAGAACCCCTCTTAGCCAACCTTCCCTCGGAAATACTACAGGGAGAAGTGCCACCTGTGGCGGGTAATGTGAGTTTTGAAGGTCAGTTAAAAGGTGCGATTTCCGCGTTAAATTTACAGGGTGATGTCAGGCTAGAAAATTTTGCGATGCGGTCTCTCAGCTTTGACCGAGTAATGACCGGAACTTTAAGAGTAGGACTAGGTGGCGGCGGTGTGAACTTAGCCTTATCAGGTCAACAGGACAAAATCGAGTTAGTATTAGACGATCGCTTTTTACCGACTGCATTTTTAGTACAGCGAGGAAATGCGATCGCCAAAGGAACCACCCCCAGCCTAAACCAGCTACAAATTACCCTAGAAGATTTCCCCATAGACCAATTAGGAATATACCCCATAGTAGCCGAAGGTTATGGTAATTTAGGAGGCGACTTAGCCGTAATATTAAACATTACTAATCTCGCCAGTTTAGACATTAATCAAATAGGCGCAACTGGTGAAATTAGCGTCCAAAACCCCAGTTTAGGTCATATAGAAGCCGATAGCTTCACCATTACTCAACTCAACCTTAGCGGCGGTCAATTTAGCTTTAATGACGGGGAACTTCGCCTAGGAGAAACCCAAGTTTTCATAGTAGGACAAGCCAACCTAGGTGCTATTATAGCGCAGGTTCCCGACTCCCCGGAAGAACCCCAATTTCAAGCTAATATCAGGGTTCCCCAAGGTAGACTACAAGATATATTTACCGCCTTAGAATGGTTCGAGTTAAGTGATATCGCCAACGGTCTCCAACAACCCCAACGCGGCACTGCAGCGGACCTAGAAACCGTGGCGGTAGGATTATCTGAGACAGCGACCCTAAACCAACAGCTACAGCGTTGGGCAGAAATTAACGCCCTATTGGCACAATGGGAAATCAAACAGAAGGAGAATGCTTCGCCATTTCCGCCCCTAGACCAAGTAAATGCC
>NZ_PKGG01000523.1:0-562 GCF_046480465.1 Arthrospira sp. PCC 8006 | reverse complement strand
ATATTATAACTAAATTTGCCCAACACTTCATATTAACAGACTCAACGGTGGTCATTTGCTCTTACTCCCCAAACCCTCAGCCATTTATGTTGGGTGAAACCCAACATGATGSAGAAWWGSKGGCTTKGGGTTGACCGTGGAGGGGGGCGGGTTTATTAATCTTACTGCTGGGAAATGTGGTTGACTGTGGAACCCGCCCCTACAGAATATCGGAAATGTGGTTGACTACTTCCGAAAACCCCAGCCATGTAGGTTGGGTGAAACGCAGTGAAACCCAACATGATGGAGAGATGGTGGCGTTGGGTTGACCGTGGAGGGGGGCGGGTTTATTAATCTTACTGCTGGGAAATGTGGTTGACTGTGGAACCCGCCCCTACAGAATATCGGAAATGTGGTTGACTACTTCCGAAAACCCTAGCCATGTAGGTTGGGTGAAACSCAGTGAAACCCARMGAWGATGTTGTGTTGCTCAATATCTTGTANGTTGGGTGAAACGCAGTGAAACCCAACCAAGTTGCTAAATATCTTNTAGGTTNGGTGAAACGCAGTGAAACCCAANCAA
>NZ_PKGG01000535.1:0-529 GCF_046480465.1 Arthrospira sp. PCC 8006 | reverse complement strand
AAGTTATTCATTTTTTTCTGTTCACCGGCCATGTTTTTAAAACACTTGTTTTCGTATTCAACCGGTGATAACCATCCAAGTGCTTCTTGCTTTCGCTCATTATTGTAAATGGATATTAAACGACCTAATTCATTGGTGATGTTCACTTTTCGGTTTGTTATCAATGGAATCAAGTGGTTTTTAATCAATCCATTACGCTGCTCGGCATAACCGTTTTCTAAACAGTTTTCTGCGCGACTTATTTGAAGTTTGCTATCGTCCATTGCTTTAAGGTAATCAGTCGAAAAGTATTGAGATCCTCCATCAGTGTGATGGATACATCCTTTGACTGCGTTGTTGCCACGTAGTTTAATCCACATCTTATAAGCACAAAGTGCTTCTTCTGATCGCATGCGTTTACCCACATGATGACCAACTATTCTTGAGCTGTAAACGTCTGTAAGACAAAATAAATAATACCTTTTTCCTTGAACCATCAAGTACGTTAAATCTCCTACAATCAACTGATTAATGGAGGTGATCGATATTC
>NZ_PKGG01000110.1:0-16767 GCF_046480465.1 Arthrospira sp. PCC 8006 | reverse complement strand
TTCTGCCAATCTCAATGGGTTCCGGGTAATCTCCCGATGCCCATCTTTCCTCTAATTCTTCTTTTGATAAATCGATACTACCGTCAATTTTGACAGTAGTATCGATTCGGGTAACTTGCAAATCATCTAATTTAGAATAAGAAAGATCCAGGTTTGATAAATGAAAGGTTGATTCTAAGTGAAGTTCCATGGCTATGTTTCTTTTTTTACCATTACCTACCAGATTCTACCCTGGAGCTAGGGCTAATCAAGAATGGGTGATCGCGACGAATCTAGCCAACCGGCTCGGGTGTTCACGAGTATCCGGTCGATATCCCCAAATCAAACCGTTGTCAAGTTTTCAAATACTCCCTCTGCCATTTCCGTCTGCTGACGTTCAATTATAGCTCGTTCATCCCTTTTCATTTAATAGCTGATTTGGACCATATAAAGCCATGAAGTCAATGGGATAATCACCCCGTTGATGTTAATAAACCCGCCCAAAACCAAGATGGTAGCATGGTCAGGGCTGTTTCCATGGTTAAATTAACTAGCCACACAAAAAACGGGCTAACCCGTCATTATGGTTAACCCGCCAGCTTGGGAACGCTCAGAGATTCTATTTTTGAACAACCAGTTTGACGTTTGCGCCTTGGAGACCACGCTGTTTAACATCAGCCAAAGTCTTGTTAACGGCGTATTTTTGATTGATAGAGTTGATCAACTCAGTTTGGTTGTGTTTTTTAGCAACACCCCACAGGTCAGCGATCAAATCGTAGCTTCCATCGCTATTGCGAGACCAACCCAGGTCATACTCGCCATCAAGGACGGCAACCAAGTCGGCACGGACGCGCTGGCCGTTGTAACCGCGAACGTCAGCGTTGGAATTCACAGAGATACCCAGATCACGCAGAGAAGATTTCAGGATTTCGGCATCGGTGATCTTGGTACGCAGTGTGCTAAAGTGAGACATTTAGGTATCCTCCTAGTGGAACTAAAAACGAAACAACAACGGTTTTGATTTGAACTGTAATCGCTCTTCGTGGGATGCAAAGACGATTGTGATAGAAACTGCTAGCGAATATGCTAGCCTTTACTCCTGTTTGGACCAGGAGAAAGCCTGTTAGAACTCCATGCGCTGATATTCAGCGACGGAGGACGCAGCCGGTCGCGCCCGCTGTCTGGCCCAGTCTCGTAGCGCTGTGACCTGTTCCTTCATCGTTTTTGACAGGGGTAGGGTTGCCTTAATGGCGGCGATAATGTCAAGCTGCGTAAACTCGCGATCCTGAGCAAATGCCTCATACATGGCAGCGACTAAGGCTTGCTCAATTTCCGCTCCTGAGAAGCCTTCAGATATGGTAGAGAGCTGATCGATATCAAAGCGATCAATATCTGAGCGACGTTTGGAGAGGTGAATCTTAAAAATAGCTTGTCGTTCTTCCTTGGTGGGTAAGTCTACAAAAAAGATTTCGTCAAATCGTCCTTTTCTGAGGAACTCACCGGGAAGCCTTTCGACTCGGTTGGCGGTTGCCATAACGAACACGGGGGATTCTTTCTCTTGCATCCAGGTTAGGAATGAACCAAAGATGCGGCTAGATGTGCCACCGTCTGAATCAGCAGAGCCACTGCCTCCGGCAAAGGATTTGTCTAATTCATCGATGAATAGGATGGCTGGAGAAATGGATTCTGCCGTTTTGAGGGCGTTACGAAGGTTGGCTTCCGATCGCCCTACCATAGAGCCATCGTAGACCCGACCCATATCTAATCGCAACAGGGGTAAACCCCACAGCCTAGATGTAGTTTTAGCTATCAGGGATTTTCCGCAACCGGGAATTCCCAAAATTAGCATCCCTTTGGGTTGGGGTAGACCATACTCTCTGGCTCGTTCGGTAAAGGCATTAGAACGCTGCTGTAACCAGTGTTTCAGCTCTTCTAAGCCCCCAACGGCATCAATGGTTTCATCAACATCTATGAACTCTAGGATGCCATTGCGCCGAATGAGTTGTTTTTTCTCAGACAGAACAATTTCAACCTCTTTATCAGTTAGCTTACCTGCAGTTACATGGGCTTTGCGGTAAACTTTCTCAGCTTCATCTTTTGTTAAACCTAGGGTAGCTTTCAGGAGCTTTTCCCTGGTTTCGGTGTTGATGCGCTTAGAACGGCTCTGCTCAAGTTGGGCAGACAGTACCTGATTGAGTTCTGTCATGTCCGGTAGGGGGAAGTCAAGGACCACTACTTCCTTTTCTAGCTCGATGGGTACTTCTTGCACTGGAGACATCAAGATGATTGTCTTGTTTGTGTTTTTGAAGTTAGCGATCGCATCGCGTAAACACCGGGTTACTTCTGGAGAATCCTTAAAGGGGTGCAAGTCCTTAAAGATGTAAATACTGCCACTAGCATTTGGCTCTCTGTGCCGAATTACCCATTCGATCGCCGATTGCGGTGATACCGTGTTAGACTGTACTGTGTTACGGGCTTGATCCTTGCTGTATTGGGTCAGTCCCCTTGTTACTGTCCAAACGTATACTTCCCGCTGGCGCTTCGAGTTCTGTGCAATGGTGGCGATCGCCTGCTCAGACCGCTCCTCCTCGAAAGTCACGAGGTAGATCAGAGGATATCGAGCTTCAATTAGGATACTAAGTTCTTCTTGCATAGTCCTCGATCCAGGGTAGAGACGGTACAACGTTTACTAATGGTGTTTCCCCATATCCGATTGTGAGCACGACATCGCACTATCATCGAAGCTAGGTTTTTTGACTTCCTCAACAGGGAACGAGTTCTTCTTCCCCTGTGTGGGCAGTGGTTGGACCCACTTCTCGCACTTGCGTAACCGAAATTTCTTCGTCCGACAGTACAGTGGGTTGGTTCTTGAGTGATACCAATTCGCCTTGGTCTATGACCACAGAACTGGCACATTCGGGACAGGCATAAACCTGGTGGGTGTGTCCGCGTAGTCCTTCTAACTCATCTACGATTTCTGGGTGGGTTAGATAGAAGACAAGAGCTTTTTCAGCTAGAGCGGACATTGGTTCCGATTCAACTGCTGCCTTGATTTTGAGTTGGCGATGCAGTTGAGGTGGAATATAGAGTGTTACCTTTTGCTTACTTTGCATAGGACAGTGAACTTGTGTACCCGGGTATGTATGACAACATAGCGGGTATTTTTTGAGATGTCAAGCAGTTATGCTGCTATAACGTCAAACTTGTAATATTTCGTTACAATTATCCCCAAAAAAACCAAAAAACCACTGGTGGGGTGGGTAAATTGACGGCACAGGGCTGGGGTAGCGATCGCTCAGTTTCTCCGGGGCCAGGGAATAGAGGGTTCAGCGACTAATTTTTGAGATACAGCCCTTGCGCCGTAACGGTTGAGGTGGCTAGGGTCTACAAAATAATCGTATTGGGTGAGAGCCTGGTGGGAGAGGTCAACAAACAGGAACCCTTGCTGTCGGGAAAAGTAGATCATCCGATCGCGGAATTGACGTTCCGCAGACCAGCGCACAGAGTCTAAATAGCCTTGGGTGAGGGGAAGGTTAACCAAGACTAGGGAAATATTGCGGCCGCGAGTAAAGGCGACGACAGAATCAAAGGCTCTCGCTTGTACTCCCTCTAGGTTAAATGATTGATAGTCTCCGTCATACCGACCTGAGACATAAGGACGACGTTGATAATAGGTATTAGGATTATAGCGATCGCTTAGGGGTAGGAATCCTTGAGCATCAATGTTATCAAGAGATATGGGAGTGAGATTAACGGGCTGTTGTCCAGAGCGATAGACTAAATCTGTTAGTTCCCAGTCTGCTGATGAGTCCCCCATGATCGGATCTAAGGTGATATCCGGCTTGGCTTGGTAAAAATTGAATTTTGACCCCCTAGCCACACAAAGCGCTGGGAACTCGTGACAGGTGGTTGGGTAAGGTTGTGCTTGGGCTAGTTGGGGGCGGATACCAGAACCTATGCGTTGATGTCCCGCAGATGCTAAAACTGCTGCAAAGGTGCGATCAAAACGACCACTATTAAAGGCTCGCACTCCGTCAGCCCACAGAATCATCGGAGGTAAATGCTCTGGGGGTAAGATTTCCCTAATTAAATAGTTTACTAACTGGGCTGTAGCGCCGTTGATACCAAAGTTGAAAATTCTTAGGTTTCCGTAGCCTCTAGCTGTGAGGGAACGCTGCATTTGATTAGGATCTACTCCCTGAAGGGCGCGGGAACTGCCGACAATTAAAATGTCTGGCGTGCCAACAGTGCTTAAATAGGATAGATATAGTTCTAATTGGCGATCGAAAAGTTCGCTGTCAAAACTGGGAAAAGCGCTTACTGACCTACTTCTGGCGGCTTGTTGTTGGGAGTAGGTCAGGTTACGCATATACTCTACTACTTTTCTTTCGGCAAAGCTGCGCCGGGGACTGCGGGGTGGGACGGCTTGCATCCATGCTACGGCTTGCACCCATTGACGGGCTACTTCGTCCCAATCTTCCTTGCTGCGGGCGCTTTGGGCTAAATTGGAGGCTCTCAGAGCAAAACGCACTGATTCATCAAAGGGGTTGGTTTCGACGCAGTGATTGGATTTGGATATAATTTGATTTGCTGACCGGGCGATCGCATTGGGGACTGATTCTGATTCAGACACCTGGGCGGCGATCGCTTTTTCCGATACTTGGCTAAGTGTAGCCGACTGTTGAGACTGGGAACATCCAGCCATAAGTACCATCGGCAACAGGGCTAAAATTTGGGTGGTGAACCGGAGACTATAGAATCTACTCATCGATGTTTTGACAAATGACGCTGAATACAGACCAGTTGGGTTTTAACTTTTCCGTCTGGAGAAGCCACTAATTTTGATAAGGGTTTGATTTCCTATCTGCTTACCTAATTATGTCGGCTCAGGCTCCAATTGTGGGGAAGGATCGCCAAGGGCGATCGCACTCTTTAAGTTAGCTTAATTGGGAACCATTAGGCTCGGCTATTGGTAAACGTCTCTATTTACCACTTGTTTATTATTACATGTTTTAGGATATTATGGTAACTATTAACTGGAATTGACTAGACTCATGAATATTATCATTATTGGGAGTGGCTTAGGCGGACTGGCGGCGGGGATTCGGTTACAGGCTTTAGGTCATCAAGTAACTATTTTGGAGAAGCGAGATAAACCCGGAGGGCGGGCTTATTGCTATCAACAGGATGGTTTTACCTTTGATGGTGGTCCTACCATTATTACCGCACCTGGGTTAATTGAGGATTTATTTACTTTAGCCGATCGCTCCATGTCTGATTATGTAAAATTAGTCAAACTTGACCCTTTTTATCGGATCAGATTTCCCGATGATTCAGTATTTAACTATAATGATAATTATCAGGAACTTATCGAGCAAATTCGAGAGTTTAATCCTGGGGATGTACAGGGATATCAACAATTCTGTCGGGCGGCGGATTTAGTCTTTAGTAAAGGATTGCCTTTGATGACTAAACCTTTTCATAAATTTAGGGAGATGCTCAAAGTTGCGCCAGCCATGATACAACTTCAATCCTATAAATCCGTGGCGGGATTTGTGAATCAATATATACAGGATGAACGGTTACGCCAGGTGTTTAGTTTTCATCCTTTATTGATTGGTGGAAATCCTTTTAATAGTACATCGATTTATGCCATGATTCATAAACTTGAACAGGTTTTTGGGATTTGGTTTGCTATGGGGGGGACGGGGGCTTTGGTGGCGGCTTTGGTGCGACTTTTTGAGGAGATAGGGGGGGTTTTATGTCTCAATGCGGAAGTTGAGGAAATTGTGATTGATGAAGACACCAGAAAAGCCAAAGGCGTGATTTTGAAGAGCCAGGAAATGTTAGAAGCTGAGGCGGTAGTGAGTAATGGTGATGTGGCGTTTACTTATCTCAATTTAATCTCACCCAAATTTAGGAGAAAATATAGCGATCGCCAAATTAAAAGCCTGCGCCATTCAATTTCTCTATTTGTAGTTTACTTTGGCACCAATAGACGTTATAATAATATGGCACACCATGAAATTATCATGGGGCCAAATTATCGAGAATTAATGGATGATTTGTTTAGGCGAAAACACCTATCATCAGATTTTTCTCTGTATTTACACCGTCCTACTGCCACTGATCCATCCTTAGCGCCAGCGGGTTGTGATTGTTGGTATGTGCTATCTCCAGTTCCTAATTTAGCAGGAGATACGGACTGGAAAATCATGGCAAAACCCTATCGCGATCGCTTAATTCAATTTTTAGAAAATCAATATATGCCCAATTTATCCCAACATATTGTCACCGAAAATTGTATAGACCCTCTGCATTTTCAAAATACCCTAAACAGCTATTTAGGAAGTGCATTTTCCCTAGAACCCACCTTAATGCAGTCGGCTTGGTTTCGTCCCCATAATGTGAGTGAAGATATCCCTAATCTGTATTTTGTCGGGGCGGGAACTCATCCGGGCGCTGGTATTCCCGGAGTGATAAGTTCGGCTAAAATTGTATCTGATTTAGTGGGGAAAGCGTGATTTTAAAACGGACACAAATTAACTAAAATCGCCAAGCTGAAATTAAAGGAGTAGCCATTTTGCAGATTACATTTTTAGGCACAAGTTCAGGAGTTCCCACGCGATCGCGAAATGTTTCGAGTATCGCCCTACGTCTTCCCCAAAGGGCAGAACTTTGGTTATTTGACTGCGGAGAAGGAACCCAACATCAGTTTTTGCGTAGTGAATTAAAAGTCAGCCAACTCAGTCGTATTTTCATCACCCATATGCACGGTGATCATATTTTTGGTTTAATGGGATTACTAGCCACCTGTGGTTTAGCCGGAAATGCTAACCGCATAGATATCTACGGACCCCCTGAATTAGAAGATTACTTAAAATCCTGCACTCGCTATTCTCAAACCCACTTTTCTTATCCGGTAAAAGTCCATCGCGTTAAACCGGGAATAATTTACGAAGACGAGGAATATATTGTCAGTTGTGGACCTCTCAAACATCGAGTTCCCGCCTTTGGATATCGGATCGAAGAAAAGGAACGCCCCGGACGTTTTTATGTCGAAAAAGCTCAAGCCTTGGGGATTCCACCCGGACCGATTTATGGTAAACTGAAAAATGGGGAAATCGTCACCCTTCCAGATGGTCGTCAAATTAATGGTTCTGCTCTTTGTGGAAAACCAGAAATCGGCCGTAAATTTGTTTATTGTACGGATACCGTCTTGTGTGATGGGGCGATCGAATTAGCTGATGGTGCGGATGTTCTCATACATGAGGCTACATTTTCTCATCTTGATGCTGACATGGCATTTCAGCGACTGCATTCTACCTCTACAATGGCGGCGCAGGTGGCTTTGGCTGCGGGGGTCAAAACTCTATTAATGACGCATTTTAGCCCCCGCTATGCACCGGGAAATGATATAGTTTTGGAGGATTTGTTAAAGGAAGCTAGGGCAATTTTTCCCAATACCAAAATGGCCTATGATTTTATGAGTTATGACATTCCCAGAAATCAGGAATTAGTAATAGCTTCTTGAAATCCCTGTACTAGGTAATCAATACCAGTAATAGCTGTTCCGACCACGATCGCATTAGCGCCCAAAGCGATCGCCTGTTTAGCGAAAGTCGGGGAACTAATACCCCCCTCGCAAATCACCGGACAATCAAGCTGTTTAACCAATTGACTAAGAAGTTCAAAACCTGGGGGCGATAGGTGTTTAGTCGCCTCTGTGTAGCCATAGAGAGTGGTTCCAACACAGTCCGCCCCCGCTTCAACCGCTGCTATTGCTGCTGCTAAAGTATCTATATCAGCCATTACTGGTTTAGCTAATTTTTGATGAATTTGGGCGATTAAAGATGGCACAGTTTCCCCTTCGGGGCGGTTTCTTAAAGTCGCATCAATGGCAATAATATCAGCCCCAGCTTGAGCGATCGCCGCCGCCTCTTCAAACCGAGGTGTAATATAAACAGAAAACCCCGGAAATTGTCGTTTCCATAGCCCGATAATGGGTTGAGCGACCTGTTGGCGCACCGCCGCGATATGGGCGGGGGTATCAATTCGCACCCCTACCGCCCCCCGTTTAACTGCCGTTTTGGCGATCGCTGCGATAATTTCCGGGTCATGTAAGGGGGAGTCAACAGGGGCTTGACAAGATACAATTAAGCCAGACGGAAGGGTTAACATAGATATTTTTTAGATACCAATAATCCTGGTTAAATTATAACAGCTATTGCATCAATTTAATCATCATAATTTTTGCCCAGGTTTAAGGATTCGATTTGATTCAGTAGTTGATTAGGTAATATAGGTTTATTCAAACATTTATCAACCCCGAATTGTAAGGATTGTTCCTGTTCATCGCTGTTGGTAGTAAGGGCAACAATTTTAATTTTCTGGGTAGTGGCATCTTCCCTAAGATGACGAACAATATCATAACCATCTTGTCCTGAAATATGTAAATCCATCAAAATCGCATCTGGTTTAAGAAGTTCAATAGTTGCCAAAGCCGTTAAACCATCCATCAACCATACCACTTGATAACCGGCTGCTGTTAGTAATTCACAGATTAAAGTCGCGGTTTCCTCATCATCTTCAATCAAGACTAATCTACCTTGAGGACTATCTGTATACATAGACGGCAGAGAGGTTTTGTAATTAGAATTATTTTTGTCAATTAAAGGTTGAATAGGGATGTAAACCGTAAATTTAGTACCTAAGCCAATGACCGATTCAAATTGAATGCTACCGCCATGTAACTCCACCAATTGCTTAGTCAAAGCCAACCCTAAACCCGTCCCACCATATTGGCGGCGGTAGGGAGAATCTAATTGTTGAAACTTCTCGAATAATAGGGACTGTTGTTCTTTAGAAATGCCGATACCAGTATCTTTAACTTGAAAGATAGCCATTTTGTCTTTCCGGGAAACTGTGAGGGTGACGCGACCACCTTTAGGGGTAAACTTAATAGCATTACTTAATAGGTTGAGCAAAATTTGTCTAACCCGGCGATAGTCTGCCCGAAAAAGGTCTTGATCAACCTTAATTTGTAAGTTGACATGAACTCCTTTTTCTTTAGCAAAATCTCGCAAAGTATGTAAACATTGTTGCGCCATTTTTCCCAGGGAGAATTGGCTAATTTTCAGGACGGTTTTACCAGATTCAACTTGGGATAGATCGAGAATATCATTAATCAAAGCCAGTAGATTTTCGCCGCTATCGTGAATAGTTTGCAGATAATGTTTTTGCTTTTCGAGGGGTAGGGCGGGAAAATTCTCAGGCTGACTATATAATCTCAATAAAGTCGATGAAATGCCAATTACATGGGTGAGGGGTGTTCGTAATTCATGACTCATAGTGGCTAAAAATTCACTTTTAGCACGGTTAGCACATTGAGCGGCTAAGAGGGCATCATGAAGGGCTTGGGTGCGTTCTTTAACCCGTCTTTCTAAGGTTTGTTTTTGTTGCTGAACTTGGGCGTACAGTTGGGCTTGATAGATAGCGATCGATAGATGTTGAGTAATTTTACTAATAAATTTTTGCTCGGTTTCTTTCCATTGACGATCGCTAAAACACTGATGAGCAATTAATAGACCCCAAAGCTGTTTTTGTACTAAAATTGGAGCCACCAGTTGCGCCATAACCTGCTTTTGTTGTAAAATCGCATACAATTCCGGGGATGACTGATAGTGCAGTTTAATATTAGGGATGCAATGGATGATAGATTTTTGATAGTATTGTTGATATTCGGGAACTTGAGCAAAGCAGCGATCGGCTTGGTCCCAGTCTAGGAGTGAGGTGATCGCATCAGAAGATTTAGCCTCATAGGTAATACTTCCGTGAATCGGATCATGGCGATCGGCTTCTGGGGTGGAGATTTCGGTATTTAAGTCGGGTTCTTCTAATTCAGGAGATAGGTCTTTAGGATGATCACCGGTCTGGACATGATAGGTGTTTAACTGATAAATCACCAGACGATCAACCTGCAAAAATTCGCGCAACTGTTCGACTGCGGTTGACAAAATTACCGACAGGTCAAGACTCTGGCGAATCTGGGTCGTCACTTGATTTAAAAGTCGCTCTCTTTCCAGTTGCTTATTTAGGGAATCATCCACAGGCTTAGTAAATATTGCGATCGCACAGATTTAAGCAAACACAGATTTTTGCTGTACACTCTAAAGATAGCACCAAACCACTCTACCTCATTTAGATCGCTTCTGATCAGGGTTCGATTCAGGGTTTTTCTCTCTCCAGGTGGCTGATGTAGGCGTTTTCAGGGTCAGATTTGTTGCAATATTGTTTTAATATTTTGTGTGATAGTGGCTATCAGATTCTCTGGTAGGCTGATCCACTTTTTTGACCTCAACGATTAAGCCTATCTCCAATGGCGATCACCGCTTCGACCTGGTTTGATTGTATTTGTCTAAAAAATATAACTTTATGACTCAGCAATTATCCCTCACCCTTAACTCAACTCTCGCCGACCTAGCATCCCATAATTATCAGGTTAGTTCGGTGACTAGATCAGATATTGTAGCTAAAGAACTCTACCAAAATCCCGAACTTCCCGGTGTATTAATTATCGACGATTCCGAATTAATAGGGATGATTTCCCGCAGCAAATTTTTAGAAAAAATCTATTTACCTAATTGGGAGGAAATCTACAGCAACCACCCCATTCAGAAACTCTTAGATTTTACCCGGATTCCTCCCCTGATGTTGTCGTCAGATACGCCCATTAATGAAGCAGTACAACTGGCGATGAATCGGTCTATTAATCTGATTTATGAGCCTATTGTCCTCATCTGTGATCACCATGAATTTCGGTTGATAGATTTTCGGATTCTTTGTCAAGCCCAAACCTTAATTTTACAGAAATCTCGTCAAATAATTGAACAGCAAGAACAGACAAAGCAGAAGTATTTTAACCTGTTAAATCAGGAAAAACAACGGATTAATGAGGCGAATCATAATCTCAATATTGAGAAAAATATTATGAAAAAGCTATATCAAAGTCGTTTTATAGAAAGAGAAAATGCCATTAATCAACATTATCAAAAAATCCTCAAAATTTATCAAGAAATTGTCCAGACTGGTCGGCTGGTTTCTAAGGAAAGTCATCGCGAATTTCATGCAATTTTTATCGGCGCTAATTCTATTCATAAAAATTCGGAAGATTTAGAGTCAGTGATTAAAAATATTTCTAGGGATTTGGAAACTATTAATTCCGCTTCGACAATTATGGCGGAAATTGTCCAAAAAGTCCGATATCTCTCGGTACAGGCTTCGGTTTTAACTTATCAACAAAGTTCGACTAATCAAACAGTTTTAAGTCAAATTAACCTAGAAATGAATCGACTGGTTAAACAAACTCTTGATTTAAGCCAACAAATGAATAATGTTTCTAGTCATTTTAAAGTTCATATTAATAACCTGAAAGATATCGCTCATAAAGAAGACGAAGTTACCCGCAAAATGATTTTAAACACTCAACGCGCTGAAATGGCGATCGCTGAATTGGATCAACTACTAGAAAACCCTAATCTAGGTTTAACTAATCTAATTCCGAACCTATCGAATAATAATTAATTGCATATAGTTAATACAGTCGGCTACTATCTGATTTTATGTTTCTGGGGTGTCAACTTCTTCTGTCTCCACTTCGGTGGGAGTTTCCGTAGGAGTTTCCGTGGGAGTTTCCGTGGGAGTTTCTGGAGATAATAAATCTTCGGAATCTTTAGCCATAATCCACTCATCTAGGGGGTGACTAATAGCATCTCGCGCCGTCTTAGAAATCACTAAAATCGAGATATTTTCTGGTAAAGTTTCGGGAGGATTGGTCATTGCATAAATTGCATCACCACTAAAATCAGACTTACCCAAAACTAGGCGATGAGTAGTTTCATCTCGTAGTTGAATTTGGATCGAATCTTGAGGATCAACCAATCCATAATCCTCTAATTGTGATTTAGAAATGGTTAATTTCCTAATACCTGAGTTAGGATTAGATGCAATTCTCTGGCTATTTACCAATTGATTTAAAACGGCATTCACCCTCGCAATATTAGCGGGATATTCCATAGGTTCAAGCATTTTCCAGGGGGTGATTGCATCAGTTTCATCTTCCCCAACTCGTTGAATTTTTAAAGTGCGATCGCCTGTTTCTATAACCAGAGATTGGATATCATCTTGAGAAACATCAAAAATCCGATCTTGTCTAGCTTGGATTTCTTGCTGTTGAGATTTTCCGCGAATTTCTACCACATAAACACCCCCCGCTAATACCAAAGCAATAATCATTAAAATCCGGGTTGATTGCTGCAATTTCATAACTAAACCTCCACATCAATGCCATTTTATCGTCGCCGCCACCAGAGGAAAGCTGATACAGCAAATCCCATGAACGGGAAAATCACTAAAGCCATCCAACTTAACAACCGACCTAATGGGGGAGTCATCAAAATCCGACGGCTAGTAACAGATTTAACCCCGATAGATAACACTTCTTGGTCTGGTTGACTCAGCCAAACAATAGTATTTACAAATATATCTCTATTGAGTTGTTGTTCAAGCCAGCCATCAGTCGCAAATTGAGAGTTTCCGAATACTACCAGTCTGGCTTCTTGAGCAGTGGCTGTGGTTTCCTCGGTGTCTGTGGTTTCCTCAGTTTCCGCAGTTTCCGCAGTTTCCTCAGTTTCGGTAGTTTCCGCAGTTTCCGCAGTTTCCGCAGTTTCCGCCGTGGGAGTTTCTGTGGTTTCCTCAGTTTCGGTAGTTTCCGCCGTGGGAGTTTCTTGGGGGTTTAAAACTCGGGTTAAAGCCACTCCCAAAGATAGAGGACCTTCGCGATCTGTTTCCGGGTTAAATTCTAATCTTCCCTCTACTAAATTACTTTCCGCCCAACTTTGTGTATCTGTCCAAATTATGGGAGTTTCAGTAATTCCGTCTACGGGGCGAGTTTCCACAGGACGCGCTGACGGAAACAGAGATATATTATTACCAAAATCTCTAGTAATAGGATGATCGCCATATTCGCGGACAATGGGAACTGTGAGACCTAAACCAACTAATCGACCGCTACCAGTTGCGTCAATAGCAATGCGATCGTCTAATTTTACTCCCCATTTATCCAATAAATTATCTAACCCTGGGTCAGTTTTCGGGTCTAGCATTAATAGCAAACCGCCGCCATTGTCAAGGAAATCAATTAAGGCGTTAACTTCCCCTTCAAATAGCTTTTGTTGAGGACCTGCTACCACAATCACATTGGCATTTTCGGGAATTCCTGTGGCTTGTGCTAGGTTGAGAGGTTCAACTACAAAATTTCTTTCTTTTAGACTATCAACAGCCTGTTGAAAGCCTCCTTGTCCGGCTTGAAGTGGTCTTTGTCCGTGACCTTGGAGGAAATAAATTTGGGAAGTGCGATCGCTAAAAATTTGTTCAATACTATTAGTTAATGTAACTTCCGTTAGTGGTTGTCTTCCTTCCCGGCGAATAAGTTGGCGACGGCTTCCGGCTTCCAGATGAATTTCACCAAAATTTCTCACCCCAAATTCTTGGGCTAGACCTGGTTGCATTTGTGGATCAATAAACTCGTAACTAAATAAGGCTGGGTTCTTTTCTCGGTAGCGGTCTAATAATGATTTAGTTTGAGGATTTTGGGTCGGGTCAAATACCCAAACTTTTAAGGGTTCAGGAAGGTTGGTAACGATAGTTTGGGTTTGGGGTGCGAGGGTAAATTGTTGATTTTCAGTTAAGTCAATGCGAACTGGGTTCCGTACTGCAATAATATTAATTGAGGCGATAATTACAATCACGGAAACTGTTGCCACTAGGGCGTTAGTCCCGGCTTGAGTAGACCGACGATTCTGTAATCGTTTGTCTTTTAGGTCAGTTTCCCAATAACCTTTTAGGACTAACCACACCCCGATAATTACCACCCCAGTGATGATTAAAGCTAGGGGAACTGGCTGCCATATTCCCGATACGAAACCCGCTGATAAACCAGCGATCGCCATCATGGGACCTAGCCAAAATGAGTATTTAAAAACTTGCCAAAGAATTCGATTTTTTTTCATAAAAAATTTTACGATCGCTGAAAGCGAAACGCATCAATAGACTGGGCGGTGAGAAACACCCCTAAAACTACATAACTGCCAAACAACACCAAACTCCTGATCTCAATAACCCCTTGTACTAAATTAATATAATTAGAGATTAATGATAAATGGGAGAGAGCATCTCCTAGGGGTCCTCCTACAGCTTGACCAATGATATCGACAACCCATAAAAATAGCACTAAGGCAAAAGTACCTATCGCCGAAAGTAAGGTGCTATCGGTTAGGGAAGAAATAAACATTCCCAGGGATAACACACCAGCAGCCAGCAAAATTAACCCCAGATGAGAGACTATCATAATCCCCGGAGACATGGGAGGGCTAGATACGCTCAAGGCGATCGCCTGTAGCACAAACAGCGGTAAAATCATGGTACTATAGAAGGTGATAACTCCTAGTAATTTTCCCGTAGCTACTCCCCAGTTAGTAATCGGAGAAGTCGCCAACAGTTCTAGGGTTCCGCGTTTGCGTTCTTCTGCATATAATCCCATTGATAACATAGGCAGCACAAGCAGAGATATGGTTCCCATAAGCCTCAAAAATACTTGCAGAAACTCATAGGATAAATCAATGGGCGGTTCCGTTAAACCCATTTGATCTCTCAAAGCTACTTGTTGAATCAGTCCATCAGGTCCTAACAGAATAGCGATCAAAAAGTATCCAGTTAGTAGCCAAAAAATTCCGGCGATCGCATAAGCCAACGGAGAGGCAAAATATCCCTGGAGTTCTTTGCGATAGATGGCGATGATATTACTAAAAACGACTAGCATAGTTTAATATCAGTTTAAAGTTTAAGCAGAACCGGAGCAATCATCCGTAGCTAACTATTAATTATCAACTGTTTCTTCTTCTGGCTGGTCTTCTTCTAGCTGGTCTTTGGCTATCTCCTCAGACTCGGGTTCATCCTCAGAAGGCGATCGTGCGATCGTCGCTTCTTCTTGGGAGGTAAGAGTTAAGAAAACATCCTCTAAACTAGCACGAGTGCGCCGCATTTCATAAACTTTTATTCCCTCAGTCACACAGGCTGCTATCAGCTCAGGTCCGGGTTCCCTGGTAGTGTCACAGACAACCTGTAACCGCTGGCGTGGTTCAGTGGGAGATGTTGGTAATAGGTCAACTATTTTGACTCCAGGAACTGCTAACAGAGAATTTAGGGTTTCCCCTTCTATTTCTCCCTCTACTTCTATCTCATACCCTGCTCCCGCCGTCAACTTCTCCATAAGATTCTCTGGAGTTCCGGTCGCTACAATTTGACCCTTATTGATAATTACCACCTGGCTACAGGTCATGCTTACTTCAGGTAAAATATGGGTAGATAGGATAATCGTATGGTCTCCGGCTAGACTCTTGATTAAATTCCGCACTTCGATGATTTGGCGCGGATCTAACCCCACTGTCGGCTCGTCTAACACTATCACAGGTGGGTCATGCACGATCGCCTGAGCTATTCCCACCCGCTGACGATAGCCTTTAGATAGTTTACGAATTAGACTCCGGCGGCGATCCAATATACCGCAGCGTTCCATAGCCGCTTCTACTCGTAAAGGGCGATCGCCCGCCGCCACCCGTTTAATCCTCGCCACAAAATGCAGAAAACCCTCAACCGTCATATCAGGGTACAATGGGGGTGTTTCCGGCAGGTAGCCAATTCTCTCCCGCACCGCCATTGATTGTTCGTGGACTTCATATCCAGCAATTCGGGCTGTTCCATTTGTGGCTGGTAAATAGCCTGATAAAATACGGAGAGTGGTAGTCTTTCCTGCGCCATTGGGTCCCAAAAACCCTAAGATTTCCCCCGCTTTCACAGAAAAGGATACATCCTCAATGGCTGGAGTTGTGCCATAAATTTTGCACAGATTCTCAACTTCAATCATGGGTTATGTGCTATCGGTCTGGGAATAATCACCTTTAACATTAACTGATTTCGGGACTTTCCTGATTATTTCTTGGTTCAGTTTTCCCCTCTTGCTTCTTGTGTTGATTTTTTAGTCATGAGTATAGCTACGCCACGCTGGTAGATTTAATCTAGGCGATCGCTCCTCCCCTTGTCAACCCCTAATTATTCCTTAAAGGCGACGATGTTAGTTTTAACGGTGTTTCACAATAGGCGTAGACCCTCTCAAACCCTATCAAAATGCTATACTATTTGCCATAAACTGCGATGAGAAACTACTGACTATGACCATCGCCCAATCATCAGAACAGGGAATTACTACCCTTCCCGATCATACCCAACTCCCCGACTCCGACGGTACTTTTGTGAAAAACTTTCAGGAGCATCCCCAAAGTATCTTATTGACTGATTCCATTCAATCAAAACTAGATAGTATACACCCAGACCAGCAATATGCTATAGGTCAAGATTGTGGTATCTATTGGCGGCTGACAGAACCCCCAGAACGCGGGGCGGAATGTCCAGACTGGTTTTATGTTCCCAACGTTCCCCCCAGCCTCGACGGAAAATTCAGACGTTCCTATGTATTATGGCAGGAATATATCCCCCCTTTAATTGCCATAGAATTTGTGTCCGGTGATGGTTCCGAAGAACGCGATCGCACTCCCTTATCTCAAATTTCTGGAGAACGTCAAAAACCCGGTAAATTTTGGGTATATGAACAAGTTATCCGTCCGGCTTTCTATGCTATCTATGAAGTCCAAAAAGCCAGTGTAGAAGTCTATC
>NZ_PKGG01000491.1:0-830 GCF_046480465.1 Arthrospira sp. PCC 8006 | reverse complement strand
CAGATATTCACCTGCACCAAGACCCTGGGCGAATACCACATTCTTGACGCCCCTGGCGTGCCCATCGACGCAGCCGGAACCTATGACCTTGCGGGCATGCAGGTCGAAATTGTCGACCCGATCAGCGATTATGCCGGATTGATGGAAACCCTGTTCGACTTTGACGCCATTCGCAGCTTGTTCAACAACGGGTTTCGCATGCGTTTTGATGCGATGCATGCGGTCACTGGCCCCTATGCGCATGAAATTCTTGAAAACCGCCTTGGCGCCGCGGCGGGCAGTGTGGTGAATGGCACGCCCTCGCCGGATTTTGGCGGCGGCCACCCCGACCCGAACCCGATCTGGGCCAAAGACCTGATGGCGGCCATGCACGGGCCGGAYGCCCCTGATTTCGGGGCGGCCTCGGACGGGGACGGGGATCGTAACATGATTGTCGGGCGGGACTGCTATGTCAGCCCGTCCGACTCGCTTGCGGTGCTGGCCGATCTGGCCCATCTGGCGCCGGGCTATGCGGGGGGGCTGGCAGGCGTCGCGCGGTCCATGCCCACCTCTTGCGCGGTCGACCGTGTGGCCAGCGCCAAGGGCATAGCGTGTTTTGAAACCCCCACAGGCTGGAAATTCTTTGGCAACCTGCTGGATGCAGGTCAGGTCACCCTGTGCGGCGAGGAATCGGCTGGAACGGGATCAAGCCATGTGCGCGAAAAGGACGGGCTATGGGCCGTGCTGCTGTGGCTGAACATTCTGGCGCAGACCGGCAARTCCGTGGCCAGCCTGATGGCCGACCATTGGGCGCGCTATGGCCGCAACTATTATTCCCGCCACGATTATGA
>NZ_PKGG01000084.1:0-19804 GCF_046480465.1 Arthrospira sp. PCC 8006 | reverse complement strand
TAGTCCCTAGGGCTTCTGATACCAGTTTAGCTTTCTTAACCCCGTCTATCACCCCTTGAGGTGTACATCAAGGTTAGCTGTCTTGGGTAGCCGTTTCCCGGTAGGTGGTTGCTTAAACTGCAATAGTAGGTTGTACCTAGTCCCGGTCTTTTGAAGTTTAGAGTTACCCCTTTGGGACATTCCCCCTTAAAATCCTGATAAGCTTTCACGAACCTAGTATAATTGTCGTCATAGTTGCCCTTTCCCCCTACTGTAGGGGTATTGATATCGTTACTCATTTTTTACTCACTTGTTATCCTGCTATGGCTTTGAGTAACACCTAAGTAACGGTAGAATAGGGGTTATAGGCTATGTATCAGGTTCGAATCCCTCCCTCTCCGTTCACAATTAACCTTGTGGGGAAAAACCAACAAGGCGATGAGTCTCTTACCTAATGTTTGCAAACAGTTACCCATTCACACCGACAAGTATTTGGGTTAATCCGTTGTCTGTGGCTCCTTCTCAATAAAGCCATAGAAAAAACGAGCATGGAGGGATTTTAACCCTCCATAAAAGCTATAACCCCTATTCTACCGCCATTCTAATGCACTCAATGGCGATCGCACATTTAGGAGTTAGTGCAAAATGAGTGCAAGTACAAACAGTACACACAGTGGTACATATCAAGGCTTTCAAGACATTCTTGAGTTTTTTAATCTATCCCGCAAACAATGTCCCAAGGGTGTCAGGATTAAACGTAACCGGGGGACAATCCAACTAGACATCACCACTGACCCGGAAACGGGGGGCCTAAACAACGGGGATGTAATTGTCAGTTCACTTCTGAGGGTATCCGCAAGGCTGTTGACAAGGCTTGGCTAGTCCATAAATCCCTTGTGGACAATTCCAGTCAGTATCTGAATGGTTGGACTGGTACAAGGCTACTATCCTTGATCAGTCCAAAGTTCCCATGGAAAACGACTTAATCACTTATCGTCAAGTATTCAAAGACATGGAGGATGATTACTTTAATGGGGTACATCGTAACACCAAGCGAAAACGTTCCCGCGATATGGCTAGTGACCGGAAATCTTTCCGACGTTGCTTCACCCAGGTATTCGATCAAGTCACAGATTGGGATACTTACGTTAGTTGGGAAGGTATCAAAGAAGCACTGTATAGTCCACTACCAGACGGTAACAACCCAGTAGGACATAAAGACTTTAAAGACAGATACTACCGGTTAAAACAGGTAGCAGAACGCGCTGGACGCAAGAAAGCACTGGAGAAATTAGAAAAGATTGACCCTACTCAAACAGTATTTGCTGAATCCCAAAGTATAGACTTGGATACCTTGTTAAGTTTGCTAGACAAGGAACGCAACACTGATTATGGGCGGTCAACAGAAAACCAGGCACGTGATGGTTGGTGCTGGGTGTCGGCAATAATGTGTGCTTTATACGGGTTGAGACCGTCAGAAGTTGCGGCAGGTCAAAACTTAACCAAAGCCATTACGGTTGACGGTATCACTTTCCCGGCTGTATCTGACCCTAACAACCTTGAGTTAGTGCTGGTTATTGGTGAGTTTACTTACTTTGGTGGTAGCACCAAGACAGGTTGGCGGTTAGCTATCCCAATGTCAAAAGACAAGACTCTGATTAACCGCCTAGGAATTCATAACGTCTGCTTACCTATCACAGAATCCAAAGACCCTAGCAAGTTTAACGATAATCACCGTAAATGGTTAGAACGTCACGATTGGGGATTCACTCAAACTTATGCTTTCCAACACCTTGGTAACCAACTAGGAGAAATGAACGGGATACCACAAGAAATCAGAGCGCGTTCATTTGGTCATAGTGTTGCAGTTAATGACAGCAAGTACAAAAAACGCCGCCACCTGGCTACAGAGTTAGGTATCCTGACACGACATCAAAGGCAACCATTGCCACTAGATATGGGGAAACAAGCCTTAATTAATATCGGTATCAATCCAGATTTACCAGAAGTTAAGGCAATTCTTAGGGCAATATATCAACTCGATGATTAATCCCCAATAAACCCACAACACAATACCCTCTAGGCTAAATACCTAGGGGTTTTTTTTGCACTAACTCCTAAATGTGCGATCGCCCTTGAGTGCACTAGAGTAACGGTAGAATAGGGGTTATAGCCTTTATGAAGGGTTCAAATCCCTCCAGGCTCGTTTTTTCTATGGCGTTACCCTGACTGCGATAGCGGGAATTCACTTAACCCGATAGTCGTACCGTCACACTCAAAATGCACTCCATTCAGTCTTAGCACACGGGACAATTAGTGCATATCCCTTAGCAACAAATCTTAATTATTGACGGGTTAATCAATAAGCACAACTTAATCAATCTGTCAAATACCCATATCACCCCCTAAACCCGACAAGTGATAGGGTAGTTCCCTTGTGATACCCGTCAATGGCAAGCCTATCGGTTCGTTCGTCACCATTGACTGCTATCACATCGGTCACTTCCCCAATAGTACTTGTTCCGGTTATGGGGGGAGGGTATGATTCAAAGTCAACACGATAGCCGTAGGTAGCCGTAGAGGGGAACCTTCTAAGTAATCAATGTACAAAGATATCAGACCGCCTTTCCGTGGACTATACCTATAGGTAAACCTATGAGCGATCGCCTATCCGGTTATCTATGGGTCTGATTCATAATCTCCGGTGAGGGGAAACTATGGGCTATCATCTACCGGCTCCAACCCGATACCCCTAAACAACTTTTCAATTAGGGGTCGAGAATGGAGTCGCCTCCATCCCCTCCCATTCAAAACCGTGCGTGAGACTTTCATCTCACACGGCTCCTAGTCTGATTGCTCCATTGTTAGGGATACAGCTTTAGCGTTGTCAAGCGCCGTTTGATCATCGTGACAATGGCGATGTAATAGTTTAAGATTTTTGTATTCATCCTTTCCACCGAGGTTTCGAGGTACAATGTGGTCTACTTCAACTAAATCTGATGGTGCGAAATACTGTCCACACCAGGTACACCTGCCTTTTTGCTTTTTGAGTAGTTTTGCTACCCTATTTGGCGTTCCAATTGCTTGTCCTTTCCTGGTTGCCCAGTAAGTCCAGTTTCCGTCGTATGGTGTTGCGTCAGGGCGTATTAGGGTGTGTCTGACAATCGGAGTGTAGCTATGTTTCCATAGTGTATATCCATCTTTGGTCTGAAATAACCAAGGTTCTTGCCTTTCCTTCCCATTACTAAGTTTGACCGTTCCGCGTCTGAAATAGTTTCTTAGCTTTTCGTGGCTTGCCTTTCCGCATCTTGAACCTGTCCATGCTCTTAGCATTAACCAGATTGTGTGGTCTAGCCTTGTGAAGGTCTCTGTTGAGACTACCGCTGAGTAATAGTTTGACCATCTCTTTATGATTGGGTTTAGTTTGCTAATCAAGGCTGATTGGGGTGCTGTTTTGAGTTCTTTAATTGCACCCTTAATCTCTTCCATGTGAGCTTTAACTGCTTTCTGGCTGGGTTTAATGTGGGTTTTGTGACCGATTAATCGGTTTATTGTTCCCCCGGTTTTCCCAGATTTATATTTTCCTGCTGGGTACTGCCTTATGTTGAATCCTAGAAAGTCGAACCCTGGTTCTTCTGTTTTGCCATCATACTCAATACGTTTGAGCGTGTGACAGATTCGAGTCTTTTCAGGTTTTATTTCTAGTCCAACAAGTTTTAACCATTCGGAAATAGCAATTTTGCACTGTTCAATGATTTCAAGTGATGGAGATATCACCACAAAATCATCGGCATATCTTATGATAGTAGCTTATACTCTTTTTGATTTCTTAGGATACATTGTTTCAATTAACCTAGCCATTCCCAACAGTGCGATGTTGGCGAGTATTGGACTTATTACCCCTCATTGAGGTGTCCCTGCTTCTGTATTCTCAAATATGCCGTTGTCTAGTACACCTGCTTTGAGCCATTGTTTCAGGTCTTTCTTCAGGCTGCTTGGACAATGAATTTTGGACAGTAGGTAATCATGGTTCACGGTAAGAGCATTTGGCTATATGTTAGGGGTCGAGAATGGAGTCACCACCATCCCCTCCCATTCAGAACCATACGTGAAAGTTTCCCTTCATACGGCTCCTGGTGTGGATACCCTGTTTTGTCAAAGGAGCAGAATCAACAGACCTGCTTTTACTTCGATGTTCAGAGCTATATGCAGCACGTAGTCTTTAAACTCGTCCTCGCCATTATACTCTTACTGACCGCAGTATCTATATCCACACCGTGACAATTGGGCATATCCCACCATGACAATTGGGCTTTAGCTTCTGGTCACATCCTTCACCCTCTAAGCATGCGCTTACATTTTTCACTACTGCCTTGTGACTAGCATTACTCACTTGTTTATAGGCAGAGCATTAGAGGGGTTACAACGTTCCGATTATATGGGCATTCCATCTTTAGATTTGTCCTATCCACCGGGATACTTTTCAAGGTCTGTGTGGGTGTTCATCTCAAAACCCTACTTTTCCCCTTGCTCTTTTTGATCGCAGCGTATCAACCTATTTCGCTACTTACTCTTTACGGCGGTTCAAGCCAGACATTCGGTTTCCCTAATCATGGATGGTTGGCAGTGAGTGGTCGCGTCTTGGTAGTAGGTTCTACCTCACGCCTTCCGTTCCCCGCTTCTATCCTGGAGTTATGATTTCCAAAACTGGGGGTGGCTATCGCCGTTACTCTCTACTCCCTGATTTCTCAGTTCGTTTATGACCTTGAGTTCCCTGCCTTGCTTAGTTACCTAAGCGTCGGGACATATAATCAGTTATGAGGATGCTCAGGAGAGGTCTCCTTATATCCAGATTCGGAGCTGGAATCCTCACCGGGCAGTTATTTCGGGCATTTAAGCCCTATTTAATACCCGAACGTCTCGCACCTGCGTCTAGTACATAGTACTCACCTTTGCGGATGCTTAGGTAAATTCTTGCTATTGCATCTTGGGCTGACCGTCCCGGACGGAACCCATAGCTAGTGCCTTCAAATCTCGACTCCCATTCAGGTTCGAGTGCCGATTTAACCAGGGCTTGCCTTGCTCTATCTTGGATTGTGGGAATGCCTATTCCAGCTTTTTTCATCCCTTCCAGGTTTTGGTATCCACACCCGTCGCAGTGGTTTTGCTTTGAGGTTTCCTTTAATATTCTTGACCAGTTCAAACCTTTGTTTTGGAGAGATTACTCTCACTCCATCAACGCCGGCTGTTTTCTTGCCTTGACCCGCTTGGGGGGCGGGTTTATTAAGCTGACTGTTGGGAAGCATGGCTGACCGTGGAACCCGCCCCTACAGCCGAACTGCTAGAGCGGGCGTAATATGATTTCACCAATAGACGTTGCCACCTCCTAACCTTTGCATCCTGTCCCGATTTAGCTGCTTGAAATATACTCTTTTGGAGCTTAAAAACTTTCCGTTGAACTTTCGCCCATGGGATTGTTTTCCATACGTTGGTCGTAGTCTTGATTGGTTTTTGTTTCCCAAACCCTCTCTTTAAACTCGCTATCGTCATATATACCCTTACTAAACTCTATTCCTTGCATTCAAACCGTGACCCGTTAGCATATCCCTACCATTACAGTCGGGCGTTGGCTTCTGGTCACATCTCACATCCTCTAAGACTTGCGGTTACACTTATCCCTACTGAGGTATCGACCATACTCTCAGAGTCCAGGAGGACTTAAAACGTTCTGTTTATATGGGCATTCCATCTTTAGATTTGTCCTCTCCACCGGGGTACTTTTAAAAGTCTGTGTAGGTGTTGTAGAGAAAACCCCACTTTTCCCCTTGTTCTTTTGAACGCAGCGTGTCAACCTCTTTCGCTACCTAATATTGACGGTGGTTCATGCCGGACATTCGGTTTCCCTAATCATGGATGGTTGGCAGTGGTCTCGTTTCTGGTGTTGGGTTACACCTCGGAGCATTCCGTTCCCCGCTTCAGTCCTGGGGTTGTGATTCCCAAAACTGGGGGTGGCTATCGCCGTTACCCTCAACTCTGTTTCGTAGTTTCCCGTTATGTTAAGGATGGTTACGAATTGTTACAGAGTATATTGACCTTGGGTTCCCTGCCTTGATTTGGTATCTTAGTGATACAAATCGTCGGGACATATAAGCAGTTATGGGGATGGTCAGAGGCGAGCCTCTTGTATTCAGCCAAGGAGCTGAAATCCCCATCAGGCAGTTATTTCGGGTATTGCAACCCTATTTCATGCCTGAACGTCTCGCACCTCTACAAAATAGTCTAACATGAAAAGCCGTCCTAGAAGGCTTGTCCTGAGCAAAGCCGAAGGGACGGGGCTAGTGACCCAAAATCTTTGGTAATGGATTATCCTCAAAAAACCCTGAGCCAATTTGAACAGCCACCAGGGTAGATCGAGAAACATGAGACAATAGAGCAAACTCGTTCAACCCTGGAGATGCTGTACTGTTGCAACCCAAGTTGCCCTAACCCATTTAATAATGAGGGTTATCGATTTTGTCAAAGCTGTGGGGCGCCGATTTTGCTGCCATTGTTCCGAAACCGCTATCGCGTAATTCGACAATTGGGATACGGGGGGTTCAGTCGCACCTATGAAGCCCAAGATGTGGATCGGATGAATGATCCCTGTGTGATTAAGCAATTTATGCCCCAAGTTCAGGGAACAGCAGCGCGACAAAAAGCCACAGAATTATTTAAACAAGAAGCCCAGCGGTTATATGAGTTAGGGGAACATCCCCAAATTCCGGGGTTGATTGCCTATTTTGAACAGGATAGGCGACTTTATTTGGTGCAAGAATATATTGATGGACAGAATCTGTTGCAGGAGTTACAGCAAAAGGGACATTTTAATCCTGATCAGATTTATCAAATTTTGTCTGAATTGCTTGAGATCCTCCAGATTATCCACAATCGCAATATAATTCACCGTGACATCAAACCAGAAAATATCATGCGCCGTAGCCGCGATAATCAGTTAATCCTGATTGATTTTGGTGTCTCTAAACAGGTGACGGGAACTACCACGGTGGGACAGGGAACTACTGTCGGTACACCTGGATATGTACCTATGGAACAGTTACGAGGTCAGGTCTACCCCGCTAGTGATTTGTATAGTTTAGGGGTGACTTGTTTGCGTTTGCTGACTGGGTGTTTACCCTCAGAAGGTGGTAGAGATGACCTCTATGATGCTATGGAAGGGCGTTGGGTATGGCGAGAACGTTTACCAGCTAATGTTTCTGTCCCGCGACAATTAGCAGAGGTTTTGGACCGCTTAACCCGGGATTTTGTTCGCGATCGCTATCAGTCAGCTCAAGAAGTGCTACAAGTTCTTAAACAGCCCTATCCCTATCACTATCAACCTATACCTACCCAGAACTATCAGCGCATTGTTCCACCGATCACCCAAAAATATACCCACTCAACCGAAAAATATACCCACGCTGCTACTCCCCCACCTCCCCCCAAAGTTACCCCTAAACTGAATTCTTATCAAAAGTTACAGGATCTCATGAAAGCCGGAAAATGGCGGGAGGCGGACGCTGAAACTTCTCGGTTAATGCTGGAAATTGTCGGTAGTCAGGCTGGGTGTTTTAGTACCGCACAAATAGCTACTTTTCCCTGTCGAGAGTTAAGAGAAATTAATCAAGTTTGGGAACAGGCTAGTGGCGGTCGGTTTGGCTTTGGGGTTCAAAGGCGGATCTGGGAACAGGTTAACCAAAACACTACAGAATTTGCTCAACGGGTGGGATGGTGCGATCGCCAGCCATCAGATCAGATATATGTCAAAGACTATGATCAGTTATCATTTTCTCTCAAAGCCCCCCAAGGTCATCTACCCGCCTTGAGTGTCATGGCTGGTCGAGAGTGGGATAGAACTCTATGGCTGCTCGAACATTTATTTTTAAGTGTCGAGGCTTGCGGATTGTAACAGACAACGGCTGAAATATTATAGCAACTGCTCTGATCTGTCCCTGGGGAAATCTCACCCAGAAATCCCCATGACTGATAGAATTGATCTATCAAAGCATTTCTGGAGGTTTTTATGTCTCAAGATCCCCCTCAACCTAATGCTGACCAAACCTTTAGCAAAAAAATTCAACTTGCTGTTAAGCAACTATATCAGCAGGCGAATACTTGTATTGCTGAAAATAAACTTGAAGAGGCGATCGCCTGTTATCGTCAAGTTACTGTCTTGGTCCCCAGTTGGGCTGATGCTTACCCAAAATGGGGTAATCTTATGGTGAAAGCTGGTAGATTAGAAGAGGCGATCGGTGCTTATCAACAAGCTATTAAACTTAATCCCGAAGATTCCTGGTCTTATAATAGTTTGGGTGGGATTTTTATTAAACTTGAACGCTGGGAAGATGCTGTTCCAGTCTGTCAGCACGCTATTCAACTAGACCCTAACTTTTTCTGGGCTTATAATAACCTAGGACAAGCTCTCAGTCAACAAGAACAATGGGAAGATGCTGCTTCTGTTTATCAAAAAGCATCTCAGATTAACTCGACTTTTTTCTGGACTTATAATAATTGGGGTGAGGCTTTAATTCAACTTGAAAGATGGTCGGAGGCGGTTACCGTTTATCAAAAGGCTATAGAAATTGACCCTAACTTTTGTTGGGCTTATAATCATTTGGGAGATGCACTCAGACACCTTAAACGCTGGTCGGAGGCGGTTCCCGTTTATCAAAAAGCTGCTGAAATTAACCCTAATTTTTTCTGGACTCATAGTAATTTAGCTGATACCTTAGTCTATCTCAAGCGATTTGACCAGGCGATTCCGGTTTACCAAAGCGCCATCAAACTTAACGCCAATTCCCCTCAAACTTACTATAAATTGGCTAAGTGTTTACAGAAAGTTAAAAGGATTGATGAGGCGATCGCTTCTTTTCAAAAGGTCTTGGAACTAAAGCCAGATTTTACAGCCGCACAGAATAGGTTACAAGAACTTCACAACAAATTAGATCATCTCCAATCACAAGAGCCTCAAATTTCCCATAATATTGAACCTATTGATTGGTTAAAATATTACCCAAAATCCGGGGATTCCGCATCCTATATGATGCCTAAACCTACCCCCGCACGACAGGACTCTAAAACCAAAACCTGGCAGTTTCCTGTCCCTCCACGTCCCCTGATGCTAGTATTTGCAGACAGGGGGGAGGACTACTATCTTGAATCTGGTAAAATTCAAATTCGCCTATTGTTAGAATCCCTACAAAAAGCTAAGTTTTCTTTAAAGCCAGGAAGTCGCGTCTTAGACTTTGGTTGTGCGTCTGGAAGAATGATGAGATTTTTAAGCGATCAAGCTAATACCTGCGAAATTTGGGGGGCTGATATTAGTGCTGACTGCATTCACTGGTGTAAGCAATATATGAGGCCTCCTTTTCACTTTTTGACCTGCACAACTAATCCCCATTTACCCTTTGAGGATCGATATTTTGATTTGATTTATGCTGGTTCAGTTTTTACCCATATTGATGATTTGGCTGAGGCTTGGTTATTAGAACTCCGTCGGATTCTTAGTCCTGGTGGTATGGCTTATATTACTATCCAAGAACAGCATCTCATGAATCTAATTAAAGACTTTAAGGAAAAGTGGTTATCTAATAATAATGTTTGGCCGCCAGACCAAAGGGCTGAATGTTTACAAAAATATGATGAATATAGTACGTCGGATTTTGCTATGTTTACCTTGGGTCGAGATACGCGATCGCTCGTTTTTTATGACCTCGATTATTTCTGTAAGATGGTACAACCGTTTTTTCAAGTCATTGAAATTCGCCAAGAGGCTTATTATTGGCAAACCGCCGTTTTACTACAACGTCAATAAATCTCTCTAGATCTGATCATTAATTAACAATAAGGAATCTCTAACAAGGATGACTGAGGAGGCTAGGCTGTTACTGTTCCGCCATGCGGTCTAGACGTTCACGAATGGAGAGGTTGAGAAGCGATCGCAAAAATATTACCACCCCCACCCCAGCCATGACCAGGAAAAAAACAGCCCAGCCATTTTTACCAGCAATTATTAATAATATTCCCGAAATCAGAGTAAATCCTGACCAACAGCCATGAATCAAAGTTTTCAGGGCAAAATTCACCCGTTTCAAAGCGCGATCGCTTTCAATAGAACGAACCCTAAACTTAATTTCCCCTTCCTCAATGCGTTGTTCTAGGCGACTAATAAATACCTCAGCACGGCTAGGTTGATTGAATTTAAAATTGATAAAATCTCGCGCCTGTTTAGTCAACTCTCCCACCAAACTACCCCGTTCCTGCTTAGAAACAGTAACACTTTTAATAAAAGGTTGGGCGCAGTCTACCAAATTATATTCAGGGTCTAGGGCGCGGGCTACTCCGTCTAAAGTAGTTAAGGATTTGAGTAAAAATGTCATCTCAGCAGGTAGGCGAAAAGGCTGCTGTTCAAACATTATATAAAGTTCATCTTTAATTACATTAAATGCTTGAAAATCAATAGGTTTTTCCGTAAATTCATCTAACAAAAACCTGATCAAGCGCCGCACCGGAGTCATATCAGACATCGGTTCAACTAAACCAATATCAATCAGAGTGTCAATAACCACATCTACATCTTTTCGCATCACCGCAAAAAAGCTGCGGATCATCTGATCCTTAGCCAAAGCCTTGATTTCAGCCATCATCCCGAAATCGTAGAAAATTAGACTACCATTAGGACTAACAGCAATATTTCCGGGGTGGGGGTCTGCTTGAAAAAAGCCATCCTGTAAAATCTGTTTAAGATAGCAACAAATCCCTAACTGATTAACCCGTTTAATGTCAACACCGCAGGTTTGTAGAGTTTTCCGGTCATCAACCTTAATCCCCGGTAAATATTCCAGAGTCAAAACTTTATGGGTGGTATATTCCCAGTAAACTTTAGGAACAATAATACCCGAATAATTCTCAAAATTATCTCGAAATCTGTCAGCGTTTTTACCTTCCTTAATATAATCAATTTCCTGATATAAAATCATGAAAAATTCATTATATATAGCATCGAGATCATAGAGTCTTGCCCAAGCAAAGGAACGTTGACAGAAGCGCATTACACGACGCACCGCCTGCATATCCAAATCAAAAAGTTCTTTAAGTCCTGGGCGTTGAACTTTAACTATCACCTGTTCCCCTGTATGCAATTTAGCCCGGTGAACCTGTCCGAGACTGGCGGCGGCTAGGGGACGCTCATTAAACTCACGATAAAGGCTAAATAAAGAGTTGCCCAATTCTGACTCAATAATAGCTACAGCGCGATCGGCACTAAAAGGAGGCACTTTATCCTGGAGTTTTTCTAACTCCGCCACATATTCTAAGGGCAGAATATCAGCACGGGTAGAAAGGGCTTGTCCAATTTTAATAAATGTGGGCCCCAGGTCAAGCATCGTTTTAATTAACCATTTTGCCCGCTTTTGTTTAGTGGCCGAGGCATTATTTCCCCAAAGCCGATCCCACCACAAATAGAACAGAAACGTCCCAGCGGCAGAAAAAACATCAATCTGTCGCGTGAGGGGTGAGTATTTGCTGCGCTGCCAACGGAGGGGTTTAGGAGTTTTCTGAGTTAGCATTCGAGGATTTCGGGCAATTTGTCTATTTTAGTCGCTTATGGTGTCGATTTTCTACTGAGCGTGGAAACAGCAGACATATTAGAGTCTCCTGGGCTTTTTTCCCTGGGATGACCAATCTCAATCTAGGGTTCAACAATGACGGGGGTTCCCAGTTGCACTTTGTTAAATAGCGCTAACACATCCCGGTTGAACATACGAACGCAACCGTGGGAAACCGCTTGTCCGACAGTTTCTTCATTGGGTGTGCCATGAAAACCTATATAGTTGGTGCCATCAGTCCAAAATCCAATCCAGTGACTACCAAGGGGGTTATCTCCACCTGGGGGGATAATATCTCCATTTAGAGGATGTTCCCAGATTGGGTCTTCGATCATTTGAATAACCTGATAGTGACCGATGGGGGTTTCCCATCCGTTTCTACCAATGGCTATGGGATAGCTAGTTACAAGCTGTGTGTTGTTATAGACATAAACCCGACGTTCTCCTAAGCGAATCACTAATTCCAGTTGACTAGGAGAATATTGTAGCCAATCGCTGACATGATAGGCCGTGGAAAATTTTGGGGAAATTCCAGTTTTTGCCACATCTACACCTGGGCTGGTAGCGGCAGCCATACTATGATCAGGGAGCAGTATTGATAATAATGATAGTAATATCATTGGAGTGAAGGCCGGTGAAAGAAATGATCTGAACATAACTCTCAATAACTTACCTAGGGGTTTAAACAAGAAAATGGCGATCGCCCAGCGTGCTATGATTGGGATATGGATGTCCTAATAAATATCAAATCCCGTCAATTCTTGTGCCGGACAGTAAAAATCGTGACACAGTAAATCCACACACTATAATCATTGATAATTGTCGGTTTCAGTTAAATTTTCAGGCAACCAAAAATATTTACTATTGTCAAGTTGGCTCATGTTAACAAATTCGGAAACAGGCGAAATGGAATATTTAGATGCTGGACAGATTTTTCCATTGGTTGACAGTATTTTGCCCTTTGAAGTCTGTCTTCATCATCGGATTCTGCCCATATCTCTCAAGGATAATACCCTTTACTTAGGTATGGTCGATCCTAATGATGAATTAGCCGTAAATTATGCCCACCAGATATTAGCATATCTAAATTGCTCTGTTGTGAGTCAGCAGATTTCGGCTGAGAGCCATCGCTCCATTCTGACTGCCTATTTGTACCATAGCGAAAAACCCAACACCGAAAAAACCCCTTTAGATGACTCTGTTACCCCTCCCGCTGAACCATTAGCCTCCGGGGAAAAATCGCCGCCAGATTCCCCAAAACAGCCAAGGGCTAAACAACCTCCAGGGGGACAGAACATTAATCAAATGTTACCTAAGCTCGATCTTCGTCCCGAATACCTGAGTAGTCCCATAGAGCAACTGGCGAAGTTACCACCACCAAAGTTGTTAGAAGAGTTACTAGCTAGGGTATTGTTGGAGGGTATTGGCCGACTGTATTTTGAGAGGCAAGAATCCAAAGGGCGGATTTTGTGGAGCCAAAATGGTATTCTCAAGTCTGTTATTGATAATTTAGAACCATCACAATTTCAATGGGTGATTAATGAGTTAAAGCGCTTGGTGAAACTGCCTATGCTGCCGATTTCCCAACCCAAACAGATAGAAATTGAGCGGGTTTATTGTAATACTCATCTGCTGTTGAGGCTGCGATTGGTCAGGGGTAATTATGGCGAGGAAGCTAATTTACAGGTATTACGAGGAGCGGCTTTAAAGTTTTATCAACAGCAACAACTATCAAAATTGAGTTTGGATGCTTTGCGTCTGGCTCAACAATTGCAAAGGAAACTTAATGACTTGCAAGGACATTGTAATTCCGCTAATCTTTCATCGGAAAATTTGCCTCTGCTGTACCAGCTACTTAAAAATGTCACCCATCAGGTGGATATGCTGATTAAAAATAGTGATTCCTCCCACACAGATTAATAAATAATGCACGAGCCTTAACCCGTGCATTTGAGACTTAGATGGTGGTTAAACCTGGATGAGACTAGGCGGGGACTGCAACTGGCTGATCCGACCAGCGGTTCACCGATTTACCAATAACGGCTAGGTCTTGCATTAGTTGATCAAAATCTGCCGGAGTCAGGGATTGAGGACCATCTGACATGGCTTTGGCTGGGTTGGGGTGAACTTCGATCATGAGCGAGTCTGTCCCAGCCGCGATCGCCGCTTTAGCCATAGATGGAACGTGCTCCGCAAATCCCGTGCCGTGGCTTGGGTCAATCATAATTGGTAAGTGAGTGAGCGATCGCAATACCGGAATCACCGACAAATCAAGGGTATTGCGGGTATATTGGCGATCAAAAGTGCGGATTCCCCGTTCACACAGAATCACATTCGGGTTTCCCGCCGCTAAGATATATTCCGCCGCCATTAGCCATTCCTCAATAGTGGCAGACATACCCCGCTTCAGCAATACTGGTTTATCCTGAGCCCCTACTTTTTTCAGCAGGGAGAAATTTTGCATATTGCGAGCGCCAATTTGGATCACATCCGCCACCTCAGACAACTTTTCTAAGTCGTCCGCGTCCATTAACTCCGTAATCACTCCCAGTCCTGACGCTTCACGAGCAGCAGCTAAAAGGTTCAGAGCGCTTTCTCCATGACCTTGGAAAGCGTATGGAGACGTGCGAGGTTTATATGCGCCACCGCGTAAGAACTTCGCCCCAGCAGCTTTCACCCGCAGCGCCGTCTCCACGATCATTTGTTCATTTTCTACCGAACAGGGACCCGCCACCACCACCAGGGGAAGATTTTGGCCAAAGTTAACTATTCCGCTGGGAGTGGTAACAGCTACATTACTCGACTCTCCGTGACGAAATTCCCGACTAGCACGTTTGTAGGGTTTTTCAACTCGTAACACCTGTTCAATAAATGGGCTAATTTCCTGGAGTTGTAGGGGATCAAGACCTGCTGTTTCTCCTACCAGCCCGATCACAACTTTATGTTTTCCGACGATTTTTTCTGGTGTTAAACCCCAACCGCTGCGGAGTTCATCATTAAGACGTTCGATTTCGGCTTCTGGAGAGCCAACTTTCATTACAATAATCATGTAAACCTCACAAAATTTTGCCAGCCACAATTTTTAGTGGCTCATAAACGGTACAGACCCAATCTAATCTGCTGTCCCTGATTGGGGGAGGAAGAAAGAGGTGCTGTATCTTCCTATAGTTTGGCCTGTATGCAGCACTTTCCAGCACGAAATTTTTATAGCGATCATTACCAACCATAGCGTTAGATCTAAAATCGACAGATTTTATCATCTCTATCCAACTCTCCCAACAAGGCTAATCGATGCTAATCGATGATGACGCACCCTACACCCGCCCGTAGGCTTATCGGTGAAATCCCGCTGGCTGTCGGCAATGACCGCATCAATTCTGACTACCTTCAGCCGGGCTTTCTCTCGGTTGTTTGAACCCTTCTGCTTCCGGCTATCACATCTATTGTAAGAATTCAGTCTTTGGGAATTTGTCAATTTTTCCGACATCGAGTCCCTCAATTGAGGCGGGGTAGTCCATGTTGTTACTGAGCTTGTCGAAGTATCTCTGACCCGAAAGGACGGGGTTTTAGAGCTGCCCCCGAACCCCCACATCCGATAATTTTAGATTTGTTCGTTTTCGAGGCATCGACCCTCTCCATTCACCCGACCTTCATCCCCTACCTTTTGGGGTAAGGGAATTCCCCTAGGCTTTTTTAATTTTTGGGTGAACTTTGCTGGCGACCTTCTTTCCAAGCCTCTATCGCCCGCCCTAGGTTGATCTTAAATTCCTGCCAACCTAGGAAACTCCCACTTAGGTCTTCATCCCAAGAAGCCGAGAGAACCCCGTAACTAAGACCCACCACACTCAAGCCAAAGCATCCCAGACTCACCAGCAATACTGCTGTGTTGGGTAGGGGAAATATCTCATTGGTGACAATAAAATAACTGCCCACAAAGGTAGATATAGCCATTAACAGAGGAATACCCGATAGAAACACCATCCGCGACACCATCCGCTGACTGACTACTTCCGGAATAGTCATATCTTCCCGTCTAGGTTGACGGCGCGGGGCTGAGGTGTCCGATGTCCGGCTGTTTTTTGGGGTTTTAGCCACCTTGGGTGAAACCGATTTCTCCGGTTTTCCCTGTTCTGAGGGGGCTGATTTCCCACTGTCAGCCTGCTTTTTACGGGTTTTTTTCGGTTCAAAGGGAAGTGGTTGACGGGAGCGATCGGAGGACATGGTAGATTGTGAGTGCTGTGGGTGGTTTGACAGGAATTTGGTACGATTGGGTAAATCTGCTATGATTTAGCCCCGGATTCCCAAACGGGTGATCAGTTCGCGATAGCGTTGCTGATCCTGTTTATTAATATAGGCTAATAATCTTTTTCTGCGTCCGATAATCTGGAGAAGACCACGACGGGAAGCGTGATCATGCTTGTTGGCTTTGAGGTGTTGGCTGAGTCGGTTAATTCTTTCGGTGAGCATGGCTACCTGTAGATCCGAAGATCCGGGTCTGTTTCGTGAGCTTGATGCTCGGCCATGATTTTTTGCTTATCTTGTTGTGTCAGAGCCATAGTTGAGAATTTTAGCGTTGGTTAAATTTACACAATTCTTTATCTTAGCATATTGTAGCTGGGACTGGTTGTGCTGAGAAGAATTTATGCCTGGAGATGGATGCAGCTAGGTACGATCGCCCTTTATAATTGGATTGGGTACAAAGTTGAGTCTGGTTCCGGTAACCGATTGTGGGTTAACGGGTTAATGGGTGATGGCGATGTCTGATACACACATTCACCACCAATGGATGCCTTGATATCTTCTCAACGAGTCCTGGTTATGGTTGAGAGTTTAATGGTTTATGGTTGAAACAACATCAGATGCGATCATTTGGGGGTTTAATCCCCTGCTGAAATTGGCATTACTACTGTTGGGGCTAATCTCGGCTTTGATCGGTTTATGGCTACTACCGAAACTATGGCGAATGGCGATCGCTAAGTTAATTCCTGAAGAACGGATATCTAGTTACTCCGAAATTTTATCATCTTATAAAATCCCTGCCGCTGTCGCTGTATTGTTGGTCGTAATTGAAATTTTCTGGGTTAATTCAGATTTCATAATTTATCTAGGTTTCCTAGAAGTTATCATCAGTTTCGCCCTAACTATTCTGGTCAGTTGGTTGGCTTCTGACATCTTTAAAAGATTTTTTGATTTATATATTATTGACGTAGCCTCCAAACAAGGTCGCAATATTAACAGTGAGTTTTTATTGGTGGCTAAAATTCTAGCCAACTGCGTAATTATTCTAGTCGCAATTGTTGTATTTGCTCAGACTCACCAAATTAACATTGTCGGATTAATTGCTAGTTTAGGGGTAGGTGGTTTAGCCGTCGCTTTTGCAGCTCAAAATACCCTCAGCCAAATTCTAGGGGGAATTGTTCTGTATCTGGATCGGCCGTTTGTCGTTGATGATTACATCGGTTTACCTGATGGGACTTTCGGACGGGTAGAATCTTTGGGATTGCGATCGACCAAAATTCGCACATCAGGAAAAGGAACCATAGTTATTGTCCCTAATAGTTCCTTAACTCAACTCAGTATAGAAAACTATACTGGAGCCAGAAAAATTATATCAATCCTAGGATTAACCTTTCATTCTGCCATTGATTCTGAGGAACAAGCTCTTATCCGTCAAGTAATTTTAGAAAGCACTAAAAACACCTTTGGAATTGACCCTAGAGGCACTGATGTTAGCTTTAAAAATTTACAGCAAATCACCGGAGAAAACAAAACTCAAGCCCAAGTAACCTTTTTTATATTAGGTGCAAATCGTAACAATTTGGAACTGCGTCGTCAGATGCTAGATCTAGCAAGTCAAGACATTAGCATGAATTTACAGCAATACGGAATCGCCTTTGATATCGACGATCAAAATATTTACGTTGATTCACCCATCACAGTATAATTACAGTTAAAACGCTAAATACCATGTGGAACCCCATTGATCCTGATGCAGCCATTTTTGATATTATTCAGGAATATTCGATTCCTAAGCCTCTGATTTTTATAATCTTTGTATTGATATCTTGCTTAATAGGAAAATACACCCCTAGCCTTATACAATATATTATTAGGCGGGCTATCCCCATAAATGGCAAGGAAATTTCCGAGAACTTTGTGCGACCTATCCAACAACCTTTTCGGATGGTTGGCATTTTTACTCTGATTTCTATGTCAATGATTTGGCTAGAAGAAAATCGGGCTTTATATCGTTTTATTCGCCCCTTTGTTAGTCTAGCCCTAATTGCGAGTATAGCCTGGTTAGCCTCTCGGTTATTTAGGCAATTGGTGCGAATTTATGGTATTCCGATTATCCGAAAATATGGCATGGAAGTTGACGAGACTTTTTTGGTCTTTGAAACTATTGCCAATGTTGTAATTGGATTTACAGCAGCCGTAGCATTTGCTCAGAGTCAACAACTCCCCCTAGGTGCATTAGTAGCAGGGGCTTCAGTAAGTGGTTTAGCCGTAGCATTTGCCGCCCAAAGTACCTTAGAACAGATTTTAGGCACAATAGTTTTACGTTTAGATCGTCCCTTTGTCCGTGGAGAATATATCCGACTGCCAAAACGTGGTGATGATCTTGAGGGTATTTATGGGAGAGTAGAATCTATTGGGTTACGGTCTACTAAAATTCGGATTGCAGCTAAGGGAACCTTGGCAATTATTCCCAACTCTAATTTAATGAGGTTGGCGATCGAAAATATAAGTCGTGGTAAAAAAGTCATGGTGTTACTATACCTTGATTTTATCACTGAACTTGACGATCGCGAACAGGCTTTAGTAGAACAGGCTATTAAGGAATGTACCGATTCAGTATTTGGTATAGACCCCGGAAGCACCCAGATTTCCCTATTTAATTATGGAGAAACCGGTAATGTTCGCGCCCGGGTGACATTCTTTATTTTAGGTTCTAGTGAAAATGCCATTTCTCTGCGTAAGAGTTTACTAGCATCAACTAATCAAAGTTTGACGGAAAAACTCAAGCGATATGGCATTAAGTACAACATGCAAGAACCGAATATTTATGTTGAGTCTCCTGTGACGATTTAATGTTATTAAGTCAGCATACCAGATTATCAAAAAACAAAGCCTCAATCGAAAGAAAGAGGCAGAGTAATAAGATTAAATTGTAGTGTATAAGCAAAACCCTAAAGGCTGCATAGAGAAAAAGCGAGTGTAAAAGAGGTCAAGCCCTCGGTCTGTTAGTGTGCCTCGGCTACATCCATTGCTGGACTTCCACCTGACATCTATTAACGGGTAATCTTCCCGTGACCTTACCTGGCTAACCCAGTGAGAGCACTCATCTTGAGGTGGGCTTCCCACTTAGATGCTTTCAGCGGTTATCCGCTCCGCACATGGCTACCCTGCGTATACCGTTGGCACGATAACAGGTACACCAGCGGTGCGTCCTTCCCGGTCCTCTCGTACTAGGGAAGGCTCCTCTCAATGCTCTTACGCCTGCACCGGATATGGACCGAACTGTCTCACGACGTTCTGAACCCAGCTCACGTACCGCTTTAATGGGCGAACAGCCCAACCCTTGGGACGTACTACCGCCCCAGGTTGCGATGAGCCGACATCGAGGTGCCAAACCTCCCCGTCGATGTGAACTCTTGGGGGAGATCAGCCTGTTATCCCTAGAGTAACTTTTATCCGTTGAGCGACGGCCTTTCCACGCAGTACCGTCGGATCACTAAGGCCGACTTTCGTCCCTGCTCGACTTGTAGGTCTTGCAGTCAAGCTCCCTTATGCCTTTGCACTCTACGGCTGATTTCCAACCAGCCTGAGGGAACCCTTGCGCGCCTCCGTTACCATGTAGGAGGCGACCGCCCCAGTCAAACCTCCCCCCTGAAACGTTCGCTGTCCCGGATAACTGGAAAAGGTTAGAATTCTAGCCTCGCCAGAGTGGTATCTAACGGATGGCTCAGCATCCCCCACAAGGAATTCTTCACAGCCTCCCACCTATCCTGCGCAAGCGAAGCCCGAACCCAATTCCAGGCTACAGTAAAGCTTCATAGGGTCTTTCTGTCCGGGTGCAGGTAGTCCGTATCTTCACAGACAATTCTATTTCGCCGAGTCTCTCTCCGAGACAGCGCCCAGATCGTTACGCCTTTCGTGCGGGTCGGAACTTACCCGACAAG
>NZ_PKGG01000652.1:0-287 GCF_046480465.1 Arthrospira sp. PCC 8006 | reverse complement strand
CCGATCTGCACTTTGCCCCGACCGCCAATGCCGCCGCTGCCCTGCGCGCCGAAAACGTGCCCGAAAGCGCGATCCACGTCACCGGCAACACGGTGATTGATGCGCTGCTGGCGGCACGAGCGAAAATCACCGCCTCCCCGGCGCTCGCGCCCACGATCGCGCCGCTGAAAGCGCGCTTCGCAGGCAAGCGGATCATTGCGGTGACCGCCCATCGGCGCGAGAACTTCGGTGACGGGATGCGTCAGATCGCGGCGGCGCTTGGCCAGTTGGCGGGGCGGGGCGACCAC
>NZ_PKGG01000187.1:0-10745 GCF_046480465.1 Arthrospira sp. PCC 8006 | reverse complement strand
GCTCCGGACCATCAACATCCTCTCGCTGCTCTTCCACACCCTGCAGGAGTTGCTCGATAACAAGTACCAGTTGCTACGAGCGCACTTACCGAAGCGCCAAACCTTCTTTAATGATTTGCGCGCGCTTACCCAGACTGTACTTCGACAGTTGGGACCACCTTCTGGCCTTTATGCTTGAGGGTCTCGAGTTAGACATCCCACCCGATAGCAGTTGAATTTCCAAAATGAGAATTGCTGGTTTTATCGTCGCGGGTGTGGCGGTGTAGTAGCTGAAGATTCTTGTATTCATCCTTTCCGCCTTGGCTTCGAGGTACAGTGTGGTCTACTTCCACTAAATCTGATGAGGTAAAGTATGGCCCGCACCAGGTACGCCTACCCTTTTGCTTCTTGAGTAGTTTGGCTACCCTTGTTGGCGTTTCTATTGCTTGTCCTTTTCTGGTTGCCCAGTAAGTCCAATTTCCGTCATAAAGTGTTGCGTCAGGGCGTATTAGGGTGTGTCTGACAATCGGAGTCCAATTATGTTTCCACAATGTAAATCCATCTTTGGTTTTGAAGAACCAACTTTCATGCCTTTCTTTCCCATTGCTGAGTTTGACCGTTCCTGGTCTAAGATAATTTCTCAGCTTTTCATAAGTGGCCTTTCCGTATCTTGAAACTGTCCATGCCCGTAACATTTGCCAGATTATGTTGTCTAGTTTGCTGAAGGTCTCGGTTGAGACTACCCCTGAGTAGTAATTAGACTATCCCCGTATTATTGGGTTTAGTTTGTTTATTAGGGCTGATTGAGGTGCTGTTTTGTGTTTTTTAATTACACCTTTAATCACTTCTGTATTAGCTTTAACTGCTTTTTGGCTGGGTTTTATGTGGGTTTTATGTCCGATTAATCGGCTCGTGGGTCCCCCTGTTTTTCCAGACTTGTATTTTCCTACTGGGATTAGGGGTCGAGATAGACCTCACGGTCTACCCCTCCCATTCAGAACCGTACTTGAGACTTTCACCTCATACGGCTCCTAGTTTGACCGTCTCCTTGTTAAGAGTGCAGCATCATCTCTTCATCAAGAGCTGTTTTATCATCGTGACAATGGCGATGTAGTAATTGAAGATTCTTGTATTCATCCTTTCCGCCTTGGCTTCTAGGTACAATGTGGTCTACTTCAATTAAATCTAATGGGGTAAAGAATTGCCCACACCAGGTACACTTGCCTTTTTGCTTTTTGAGTAGTTTAGCTATACTTGTTGGCGTATCGATTGCTTGTCCTTTTCTGGTGGCCCAGTAAGTCCAGTTTCCGTCATATGGTGTTGCTTCGGGGCGTATTAGGGTATGTCTGACAATTGGAGTCCAATTGTGCATGAATAGATGTAACCCATCTTTGGTTTGGAATATCCAATTTTCGTGTCTTTCTTTCCCATTGCTAAGTTTAATTGTTCCATGTCTGAAATAATTTCTTAGCTTTTTGTTACTTGCCTTTCCGCATCTTGATACTGTCCATGCCCGTAACATTTGCCAGATTATGAAGTCTAGCTTAACGAAGGTCTCTGTTGAGACTACCGCTGAATAATAGTTTGCCCATCCCCGAATGATTGGGTTTAGTTTGCTAATCAGGGCTGATTGAGGTGCTGTTCTATATTGTTTTATTACACCTTTAATCACTTCTGTGTGGGCTTTGACTGCTTTATTGCTGGGTTTGATGTGGGTTTTGTGGCCGATTAGTCGGCTTGCTGTTCCACATGTTTTCCCAGATTTTTATTTTCCTGCTGGATATTGCCTAATATTGAATCCTAGAAAGTCAAACCCTGGTTCCTCTATTTTTCCATTATACTCAATAGGTTTTAGCGTGTGACATATTCGAGTTTTTTCAGGTTTTATTTCTAGTCCTACAGGTTTTAACCATACAGAGATAGCAGTTTTGCACTGTTCTATAATCTCTAGTGATGGTGATATCACTACAAAATCATCGGCATATCTTATTAAGGTGACTTTAACCTTAACCCATTTTGTTTTTGGATACATCGTTTCAATTAACCTAACCATGCCCAACAGTGCGATGTTAGCCAGGAGTGGACTTATTACCCCTCCTTGAGGTGTCCCTGTTTCAGTATCCTCAAATACACCGTTATCTAGCACACCTGCTTTAAGCCATTGTTTCAGGTCTCTTTTTAGGCTGCTGGGACAATGAATTTTGGACAGTAGGTAATCATGATTTATTCGGTCAAAACATTTTGCTATGTCTGCATCCAGTACATAGTAACCACCTTTATTTATACTTTGGTAGATTCTGGATATTGCATCGTGGGCTGACCGTCCAGGACGGAACCCGTAGCTTGTGCCTTCAAATCTCGATTCCCATTCAGGTTCGAGAGCCGACTTAACCAAGGCTTGCCTTGCTCTATCTTGAATTGTGGGTATTCCTATTCCAGCTTTTTTCATCCCTACCAGGTTTTGGAATCCAAACCCGACGCAGTGGTTTTGCTTTGAGATTTCCCTTAATGTTCTTGACCAGTTCAAACCTTTGTCTTGGAGAGATTACTCTTACTCCATCAACTCCGGCTGTCTTCTTGCCTTGACCCGCTTGGGGGGGCGGGTTTATTAAGCTGACTGTTGGGAAGCATGGCTGACCGTGGAACCCGCCCCTACAGCCGCACTGCTAAGAGCCGGGCATARTATGATTTCACCAATAGACGTTGCCACCTTCTAACCTTTGCATTTTGTCCCGATTTAGCTGCTTGAAATATACTCTTTTGGAGCTTGAAAACTTTCCGTTGAACCTTAGTCCATGGGATTGCCTTCCATGCGTTGTTCGTAGTCTTGATTAGTTTTGGTTTCCCAAACCCTTTCTTTAAACTCGCTATCGCCATCTGTACACCTACTAGCCTCTATTTCTTACAATCAAACCGTGACCTGTTAGCATATCCCTACCATTACAGCAGGGCGTTGGCTTTTGGTCACATCTCACCCCCTAATAGGCTTACGCTTACACTTTCACTACTGACTCTCTCGACCAGATTGTCAGAGCCTAGAAGGGGTTAAAAACGTTCCGTTTGTATGGGCATTCCATCTTTAGATTTGTCCTCTCCACCGRGGTACTTTAAAGGTCTGTGTAGGTGTTAACAAAAATACCCTACTTTTCCCTATACTCTTTTGAGCGCAGCGTATCAACCTATTTCGCTACTTAGAATTTACGATGGTTCAAGCCGGACATTCGGTTTCCCTAATCATGGATGGTTGGCAGTGGTCAAGTTTGGCAGTTGGTTCTGCTTCATGCCTTCCGTTCCCCGCTTCAATCCTGAGATTGTGATTCCCAAAACTGGGGGTGGCTATCGCCGTTACCCTAATTTCCTAGCTTTTACTTATCCATTTTTGGGCTTCCTATAAGGAATTTGTATAAGTTAGTTCGCTTTGACCTTGGGTTCCCTGCCTCGTTTTGTATCGTTGTGATACTAAACTTCGGGACGTACAAACAGTTATGAGGATGGTCAGGAGTGCGCTCCTTATATTCAACCAAGGGGCTGAAGTCMCCACCAGGCGGTTATTTCAGGTATTTCAACCMTATTTCATGCCTGAACGTCTCGCACTTTGTATATTTATATACCAAACGTTGGGACATATAAACAGTTATGGGATGGTCAGGGTACGAATCCCTTATATTTCACCAAGGGGTAAAAGTCCCACTAGGAGGTTATTTCATGCATTGCAGCCTTATTTGACTCCTAAACATCTCGCACCATACCTGTCAATGTGGGTTCAGCTTGGATCGGGATTGGAACGCTGCGATTAACATCCTGAAGTCAGCCTTGTGTACGCTAGGGTATAGCGGAACATGGGTCTATTACCCGAACGCTTCAGGAGATTCGACCTCTACTCTGGCTGGAGCAATCCTGTCAAAGCAAGTTGGGTCTATGAATGAAGAATCCCCTCGTCTTTACGCAGGGGAGTGTCAAACCCGCCCTAGCCAATTTGGCTTACAATTTGGGTATTAATGGGTACTTTTGACTCTCCCCCCTCTCAAGAGAGGGGGATTCACAATCGACCCAAAAACGGTAATTAGGGGCGGGTTCACGAACAATCCGCTCGAAATAGAGGATGATTGCTAGAGGCGGCGGCTACAGCAGGGGAAGTCGAAACGCCCCTACCCAGTCTAAAGATTAGGTGACCCTATGTAGTTGTTGATGCCAAATGCTTCTCAATCACCTCAGAAATATCTGAGGGTTTGACTCGGGTATAATGAGCCTTATCTGGCATGAAAACTAAGTTGGGTCCTAATTTACATTTTTTCAGACAACCTGTTTTTTCAATTTTAACTTGATCATGCAATCCGCGATCGCATAAGGCTTGCTCCAGCACTTGACAAACGGCTTGTCCTCCTCGCTTCCGACAATCTGATTTCTGACAAATTAGAATTTTAGCGGGTTTAGGCTGACTTTTAGTTGGGGAACTGGGAGACTTTACCGGGCGCACTGATGGTTCAGAGGCTAGTATAATCCTGGTGGCTTTTAGTTTGACCTTGAAATTTTTTAAATTGAGGATTTTTTCGCCAAATACTCTCACCTCTACCCCCTTATATAACAGGTGTTTTGCATCGTAATTTAATCGCTTAGATAGCTTAATTCTATACAATCCTGATGTGGTGATTAGTTGCAATATTTGCGGGTTTTTGCCTTTTAATAAAATCTGCACAACCCTACCGGAAAGGCTGAAATCCGAAACTTGCTTATTGAATTTAGACATAATTTTAGAAGTGTGTTTGGTGTGCTTTGGTTAATGGGATTTATTGCCTAACTACGATGCCAGGCTCTTTCCAGAGATAGGGCTAGTTCCCGTGGCGATGCACTTAACCTTCTCACGACACTAGCAAGCTGAACAGCTTCGGTGGTGTTGGTAATCTTTACCCGCAGGGGGTGATCTACCTGACACCAACAGGTAATTCCCAATTCTTGGAGGCGCTGATAGACCTGCCACCTTTTTGACCAGGCCACTTCTACTACTTCACCGGACTTGGGATCTAATTCTGATGAATTCATTACTACATCTAAATGAAATATATTGGCACTACATTGGGCTGATTACTGCTGCCCTAGCTTAAAATTGCCTGGGCTAGTCCCATATTTCATTGATAACATAAATGAAATATTTTCTCAATAGCTAGTTTATAAAAGTTTACGAAAACCTCAGCGCCAGGGGCAGATTGATGGCAAATAATACATCCAAATATATACTTACCGAAAAAAATCTGTAAATTTAGATACATTTTGGGGAAAATTATGCCAAAATTTTAGTAGGGGAATTTTTTGATCATAAAATCGGAGATTTAAAATCATGAGTTTAGAAGAACAAGCCCGGGAATTGTTGGCCCAGAATCGTCACCATAAGCAGCATCTTCACGAAACGATGCGTTCGCGAGCGGAGGAGGAAGGCGATCGCCCAATTATTGCGGACTCTCAAGGGCGGGAACTGTTAGCCGAAACCCGTCACCATGATGAACATATCCACGAAACGATGCTGTCGCGGGCGGCCCAGGAAGGCGATCGCGCACGTGGAGCTTGTAGCGAGCCTAATCACAGTATGGCGCACGAACAGGCGCGGGAACTGTTAGCCGAAACCCGTCACCATGATGAACATATCCACGAAACGATGCTGTCGCGGTCTAGTGAGGGATATTAGCAATAGTAGAGGTAGAGTTAGCATAGCCCCATGAGGGGAGACAAAACCACCTAGGAAGGTAGTTAGCAACCTACTTTCTTAGGTGGTGTGCGAGACGTTCAGGAGACCAAATAGGGCTGTGATGCCTGAAATAACCTCCTGGTGGGACTTAAACCCCTTGGTTGAATATAAGGGAAAGCACCCCTGACCATCCCATAACTGTTTATGTGTCCCAAAGTTTGGACTTGTGACCAAACTTTATCTAATGCGGGGAACTCAAGGTCATAAACAAACTGCTTGAGCGGAGAGTCATGACTCCATAATATAGCACTAGTCAATACGGTTAGGACGCAGCCTTGAGAACGGAATCCATGGCATCATCGAGAGAATCAAACTGCTCACGTGCAATGGCGAATGCGGGCTTTCAACCACGACCAACATTTCTCTATCTTGTTGAGGTCTGGCGAATAAGGCGGAAGATAGAGTAAACGGCATTGAGCTGCCTCCACCAGTTCAGCCTGCCGTCCCCCTTTATGAAACGTTGCATTGTCAAATACTAGAGTCTGACCTGGCTTCAATGTTGGAATTAAGATAAACTCCAACCACAACTCAAACACTGTCCGATTACAACAACCCTCACCTCAAAGGTAAAGGGAGCTAAGAGTTGTTGATAACACCATGCGGCCATATAGCTCACCCTGCCCTGCCTCTTCCCGGATTTGAGGGCATCGAAGCGTTGTCCTTCCTGGCAGTAACCATAAGGATAATCCGAGTCTTGACTATTCATGCCAGCTTCATCGAGGTAAACCAACTCTTCCGGCTCCATATGTTGAATCTGAGCAATAAACGCCTCTCGCTGTTGCTCATCACCTTCTTGGTAGCCGTAAGTTTTTTTTCTGGTGAAGCCAATTTTCTTCAAGGCTCTGGATATGGTGCGAGGAGAGATGTCGTCATCCCAAAGTTCAGCCATCTGAGCGGAGGTTTTGTGGCCATGCTCTTGGGCAAAAGCCTTGAATTTGTGCCAGTCGGTAATTTGGTGGTTATGACCAGGTGGGCGATTAGGTTTAGGGAGGAAGTCTCCGGTGTGTTCTTTTCTTTGCAGCCAGAGATTGATAGTGTTCCGGCTGAGATGGAAAAATTGACTGGCTTTGGTTTTGGGCATACCGTCTAGTTCAATTGCATCAATAACTTTTTGTCTGAGGTCGTAACTATAGGGGGCTGGCATTTTTGGTCTTCTTAGTCATCTCGTCCTCTCCATTATACGTCCTAACTTTCCTGTCTTGTGCTATAACTCTGTTCCTTTTGACAAAAGGGTATCCACATCAGGAGTCGTGTGAGGTGAAAGTCTCAAGCACGGTTTTGAATGGGAGTTCGGGAAGGTGACTTCCCGTTCGACCCCTACCATATCTGGCTAATTATCGCCCAATATTCCGACTTAATTAACTTTGCAATCTCCATATTGTTCTGGTCCAATCATAGCATCAGTCACCCAGAGACTTTGAACATCACCGTCTCGGAGCCAGCCTCTGTCTCCGGCTTGTAGGGTGGTAATTGGCTCTGGGTTATCTATGGGTTGATTAATCCCTTGAGGGTCGGAGTCGTCCAATTCTGTCGGTAAAGGGGTATTATTGTCTGGTGTAGCTAGATTATGCGATGAGGGAACCGAACACACTTTTAACTCTACCCAAGTTCCGTCATTTTGGGTTGTTTGTCGTTCGAGAACCTGAAAGACACTATTGCTAGGAACTTCCCCTTTTAATTCCCCTTCCACAAAGTCTTGGTGCAATACAATAGGACTTGGGGGGATGTTATTCTGTATAGTGCGAGCAGAACTCAATTGGATGACTGATCCAAGCGGAACACCTGCGCCATAGGGGACAGTTGGGGTAGGGAGAGAAGGATCAGCGGGTCTGGTGGTAAGGGGGGTGCTAGTAGGCGGTTCGTCGGGTTCTGTGGTCTGATCACCCCCTAGGAATGTCCAAGCTAAGGCCCCGCCAATACCCAACAGTATTAAAATGCCTAATGATAATAACCAAATTGAACGGCTTTTGTTTTTGTCAACTACAATTAATTCGGTTTGCATAGCTGAGTCGTCAGAACCGCTGAGGTCTGATGAGCTATCGGCTATGGTGTCATCGTTGAGACTAATGGCGGTAGGAACGGAAATTTCCGGTAAGTCTTGAATTGTCTTGGGGGAAACTTGAAAATGCAGTAGGGCGATGGTAACGTTATCATGGCCGTTTTGGGTGTTGGCAATTTTCAAGAGGCGATCTCGTACTGATGGGAGGGTAGTTTGACCCTGCAAAACTGGTAAGATTTCGCTCTCCCAATATTGTTCTACCCGATCGCGATCGCTCAATCCATCGGAACATAGGACAAAGATACAATCGGAGTCAACGGGAAATCTCTGGATGGTAGGATGTAAATTGAGAGAGTGGGTAATTCCGAGGGCTTGAATTAGGGCTCCCGATGAAATTGCTTGTATGGCTTCACGATAGATGGTATAGCCTAGTCTAACTTCTCGGGAGGCGACATCATCATCAAGGGTAACCTGGTAGCAACCCTCAGGTGTAATCCAGTAGGCGCGGGAGTCTCCAATATGGGTTAAATATATTTCATGAACATGAGCCAAAGCCATGACTATAGTAGTTCCCATGCGTTGACGACCCTGGCGCTCTTCGGTATCATTGCGATCGCTAATGGCATCGTTAGCAATACTAATGGCTCGCTTCAACCGATTGGTCAAGGAAAGGGGGTCCCAATTGGCGGTTGGTAGGGGAATTTTTTCCATTTGTTCCCGTACAATTTCAATAGCTAAACCAGAAGCCACCTCGCCGCCTTCCTGTCCGCCAATACCATCGCAGACAATAGCCAAAGCCATGGAGTTTTCATCAATACCATCGTTGTACGCGGACCGATAGCAGGCATCTTCATTATGCGATCGCGTAGGACCTGCATCTGTGACGGTGACAATATCGACTTGTCTTTCTAAAGACCGTCCACAAATGACTAAGGCTTGGTCTAGTTGACTGGCCAAGCGCATCGACTTTCTAATTTCCCCGGCTATCAGTTGTTGGGTAAGTTGTTCCAAAAATTTCTGAATCCGGCGATCTGCTGTAGGAATTAACGATTGCCAAACTGACCCCAGTTGAGATAGTCCTGCGGCTTTAGCTTGGTAGCGTAATTCCAATAATCTGACCAGAGGCCCTTCTACCCGCAGCAGGTCAAAATCAAGTAGACTGGAAGCGACCCCCTGACAACTCAAGGGATACCACAATGTAGCTATCTGCCATAACCAGCTTAATTGACGCATGGCTGATGTTTCTTCCCAGACTTGGGATAGTAATGGTCGAAGTTCCCCCGACTTAGGTTCAATGGGGCATCCTTCTAACAGCCATATATCTTTTTTTAGGGGACTTTTGGCTGCAGGTATCCACCCATAGACCTGGGGAATGTGGAGTCGCTCAGAAAACAGTTTCAGGTAACAGGAAATCTCCTCGGCGGTAATATCATTTCCGGGAGTTTGCGGAAGTTGTTCGGGTTGAGTGTCCACAAAAATACGACCGCCCTGGCTGAGATAGCGATCGGCAATCAAAGTTCCAGCGGGCATATCCTCAAAGCCCGTAACGAGCGCCCATAGATAGTATTTTCGCATATCATTTTGCATAGAGGGTTCTCACATCTGGAGTAGCCACCAAATTGGGTTCAGGGAATATTTGGATACCAGACCAGAGTGTCTCGTTTCATACCAATACAATCGAGGGTTACGACACAGACAGCAGCCAAGCATTGGAACAACAACACATAGAGTGGTGCAGAAGGGGCGCGTGCGTCACGAAATGTAATCTTTTCGTGTTTTCCGAAAATTGTCGGGATGTGACGCACCCTACAGTTATTGGCGCTGAGTGACTGGCTGGTGTGAACTATTGTAGCGCTTATTATCTCCCAGTATAGTTATCATAGGACCGGGATTTATAGCACAAGACAGAAAAGTTAGGACGCATAGTACAAGACAGGAAAATTAGGACGTATAGCACTAGTCAATACGGTTAGGACGCAGCCTTGAGAACAGAATCCATGGCATCATGGAGAGAATCAAACTGCTCACGTGCAATGAATGGCGAATGCGGGCTTTCAACCACGACCAACATTTCTCTATCTTGTTGAGGTCTGGCGAATAAGGCGGAAGATAGAGTAAACGGCATTGAGCTGCCTCCACCAGTTCAGCCTGCCGCCCCCCTTTATGAAACGTTGCATTGTCCAATACTATAGCACTAGTCAATACGGTTAGGACGCAGCCTTGAGAACAGAATCCATGGCATCATCGAGAGAATCAAACTGCTCACGTGCAATGGCGAATGCGGGCTTTCAACCACGACCAACATTTCTCTATCTTGTTGAGGTCTGGCGAATAAGGCGGAAGATAGAGTAAACGGCATTGAGCCGCCTCCGCCAGTTCAGCCTGCCGCCCCCCTTTATGAAACGTTGCATTGTCCAGTACTAGAGTTTGACCAGGCTTCAATGTTGGAATTAAGATGAACTCCAACCACAACTCAAACACTGTCCGATTACAACAACTCTCAAAGGTAAAGGGGGCTAAGAGTTGTTGATGACACCATGCCGCCATCATGCTCACCCTGCCCTGCCTCTTCCCTGATTTGAGGGCATGGAAGCGTTGTCCTTCCTGGCAGTAACCATAAGGATAATCCGAGTCTTGACTATTCATGCCAGCTTCATCGAGGTAAACCAACCCTTCCGGCTCCATACAGCCTTTACACAAAACACAAAGTACAGTATAATGTATGGCTATTGTATAAGTGTTCACAACCAACTACCATGAGCCGTTACTCTTTAGATTTTCGGAAAAAGATAGTAGAAACCTATGAAAAAGGAGACACTTCTATCCGAAAAGTAGCGAAACGCTTTTTGGTGAGTCCAGACACGGTAAGGCGACTGGTCAAACAGTATCGATTAACGGGAGACTTATCTCCTCGTAAGTGTGGCACTAAAAAGAAAAGCATTTGATCTCAGCATGAGGAAGCCGTGATAGATATTGTAGAAGCCCACCCCGATCTGACCTTATGGCAATATAGTGAGAAGCTCAGAG
>NZ_PKGG01000646.1:0-292 GCF_046480465.1 Arthrospira sp. PCC 8006 | reverse complement strand
TCCCGTCGGCGGGCGCGGGCAGCGGGACCTGGACCGCGTGGCCGGTGCCGCGCTGGTCGTCCTGGACGACGGTCACGGGCCCTGGCACGCCGAGCGACGCGACCTCGGTGGCCACCGCATCGCGCTGGTGGCCGACCACGACGATGACCTGGCCCAGGCCGAGCGGCCGCAGGGACTCGAGCACGTGCCCCACCAGGGACCGGCCCGCCGCGCGGTGCAGCACCTTGGCCAGGTCGGAGCGGAACCGGGTGCCCTTGCCAGCGGCGAGCACGATGGCGGCGACGTCGGGTCG
>NZ_PKGG01000565.1:0-430 GCF_046480465.1 Arthrospira sp. PCC 8006 | reverse complement strand
TGTTCGTCAGTCAGGCGGCGCAGGAGGATGATATTCGCGGCAGGTTGGGGCTGGCCAAGGAGACGCTGGCGGTCGAGGGCTGCCGGGGTGTGCGCAAGGCCGATATGAAGCTGAATGACGCCACGCCGCAGATTGAGGTCGATCCCGAAACCTATGAGGTGCGGGCGGATGGGGAATTGCTGACCTGCGAACCGGCTGCGGAACTGCCGCTGGCGCAGCGGTATTTCCTGTATTGAGCCAAGAGAATGCGCGCAAACTCGCAGATCAGATGTGACCTTTCTGCACCGCAGCAAATTGTGAACAGGGCGTGCGTGTGGGCGGCGGGTCTTTCATGCTATCATGGACATGTGGGAGGAACCGTCTGTCAGATGGAGCTGTCCATGCCACTTCGTCCTGCAAATTCGCCGCTCAGTCCGGTTCAGTCGCGCAG
>NZ_PKGG01000678.1:0-225 GCF_046480465.1 Arthrospira sp. PCC 8006 | reverse complement strand
GGCTACACCAGAAGAGACACTAGAAGAGACTGAAGCGGTGGCGAAAGTGGCGGAAGTGTCGGAAAAGGTAGAAGAATCGGCTAACKCKGATGAWGTAATKGWCGCCCAGACASCKACAGAAGCGGCTACACCAGAAGAGACACTAGAAGAGACGGAAGCGGTGGCGGAAGTGGCGGAAGTGGCGGAAGTGKCGGAAGAGGTAGAAGAATCGGCGATCGCTGATGG
>NZ_PKGG01000611.1:0-355 GCF_046480465.1 Arthrospira sp. PCC 8006 | reverse complement strand
TTCGTTCTTCTTATAAAACCATATAATTCCTGAGCAAAGACTAAAGGTCTTTCAGGTTATCAATCTTATTAAACTATCAAAAAGACCAGTCAATGTCAGACTGGTCTTTTTTTAAAAAATTGAATTATAATAATGTAGATGGAACCTGTTTTTCAAATAATCAGGTCCATAAAAGTTTGTCAGCCAGTTCAAATCATCCCCATTGATAAAGTTTTGCAAAATCTTTTGCCATTGCGCTTGCAATTTCCATGTCCTCCTTTTTTCTTTGTGGCATCCTTTCACTTTTTATGTGTTGGGATTTATAAAGAAGAGGCGAGAGACAGGCTCATTGACCCTCTGGCAACCTGGAAAATCC
>NZ_PKGG01000516.1:0-621 GCF_046480465.1 Arthrospira sp. PCC 8006 | reverse complement strand
GAGAAGTGGGCTCTTCCGATCTAGTTGACAGGTGGGAGTTGGAAAGTTGGAAAGTTGACAGGTGAGAGGTGGGGGAAGGGCGAGAGTTGACAGGTTGGAAGTCCGAGAGTGGACAGGTGGGAGGGGGGGGAGTKKGWRAGTTGGAGAGTTGGAMAGTTGACAGGTGACAGGTGGGGGAAGTCCGAGAGTTGACAGGTCCGAGAGTTGNACAGGTGGGGGAGTTGGAAAGTTGGAGAGTTGGAAAGTTGGAAAGTTGACAGGTGACAGGTGGGGGAAGTCCGAGAGTTGACAGGTTGGAAGTCCGAGAGTTGACAGGTGACAGGTGGGGGAAGTCCGAGAGTTGACAGGTGGGAGGTGACAGGTGGGGGAAGTCCGAGAGTTGACAGCTTCGCGACAACGTCCTGAATCACCCCGTCCCGCCGCAACCGCTTCACCCGTTCATGCACCGCCGGGGCCGAAAGATTGACCAGCTTCGAGAGTTCGGCATAGGGCCGGTCGGCGCGTTCGGCCAGCAGCCTTAACAGCTTTCGGTCCGTCTGATCGAGGCCCGCGGGATGCGGCTTGTCGCGCCGAATGCCATTCGTTTTCATCTGTGCATTTCCTGATTTCATTTGCTTGAAT